>RECE01000012.1 GCA_007694165.1 Bacteroidota bacterium | reverse complement strand
GGAGAATAAGTGCCTGCGCCATTTAGGGTTCCGGCATTGGTGGGGATATTAATTAATTCTAAATCAAATTCAGTCACCGCAGAAGTTTCAAAAACAACCTCCTCTCCATACCCCACTCCCACCATATTTTCGGCATAGGCTCTGAGATAGTAGGTGGTAGCAGGCAAAAGCCCTGAAAGATGGCTGGTGTATGCTCCTGTGCCGGCACCATCTGCCGTAAAACCTTCATGGTTTTCGAGAGAAGGAGACTGTTGTGTACTCCAGACCACTCCACGGGAAGTAACCGTTGCTCCTCCACCATCCACTACAATACCTCCACCAACAGCTGACTCTGCTGTAATTTCTGTAATTTCCTTCGTTTCAAGGACAGGCGTGTTGATTTCGGGCAATTCCTGCTCTCCCCTGACACACCGCACCGACATCCCCCTGTTCTTTTTATAGCCTGACCGACTCATCCCTCTGTGCGAGAACAAGATGGTACGTACCCAGGCCACCTCTGCATTCAGCGAAGAATATGACCAGAAGTAGGCCTGCTGCCCCAAATGGACAAAGGCATTACCGGGAGCTTTTCCTCCGCCGGGTAGCGCGGCAAAACCATAATCATCGGTGCCAAATCTTTGGCCATGCTGGTTCCAGCGGGGGTGTACGGAGGTATCCCAGGGAGGCCCCAGGGGGCTGTTGACCTGGCGCCTGGATTTCAGCACCCGTCCTAAAATATTACTGTTGCCCCAATAGTCGGGGTCTGCAAAATCGGCCAATTGCTGCCAGTCATCATCAGAGGGGACCCTCCATCCTGCAGGGCATAACCCCCGCGGGTCTGATGCTGCATACCAGTTGTACAACTTTCCATAAATGGGATCATTGTCCGGGTTATCATCATACCAGGCCCAGATACCTTCCTCTGACTGCAACCAGAAAGTGTGAGGTTTGCCCGTATGGATAGAATCGCCGTTGCTATACCTGGTTACCCTCAGGTTTTCACCCATCCACTCCTGATCACCTATGGTAACCACCGGATAAATATTCCCGTCAATGTCTGTTATCGTTTCCTGTCCTGCAGATTCCAGTGCCAGCCCAACCATAAGGGTCAACAGGGAAATTTTCAACCTCATACTCATGTTACAATGCTTTATTTTTACCTCAGAGAAAGGGACGCGTATGTTTGTACAACCTTTTGTAGTCCTCATGGCAAAAATATCACAAATAAACATACGAGTTTTAAGTGAAACACTCAAATGTTTACCACAGAAAACACATATAAGAATTTGGTCTTTCGGGGAGATATACCTGGATAAATAAGGAAACCAAATGAATTGGATAGTTTTACTTTATGCACAATAAATTATTTTCTTTTTCATTGCGATTTCCCTTTAACTTCCCTTTTAAACTATAACCTATGATCGAAAACCATACCTTGACAATGGTTATCTGTCTCTACAACAAAAAAATCCCCGAAAAGCCTGGCGGTTGCCTGAGCTTTCCGGGGATGGTTTTTAATCACCCGTAGTTTTGGGCATAATCAGAAAGAGAATGAATGCGGTCCCTGTCAGTGGGATTCACAACAGGGAAACAGCCTTCCTTACTTTTTCACATCAAAGCGGTCTGCATCCATTACTTTCACCCATGCTTTCACAAAGTCTTTCACAAACTTTTCTTTGTTGTCATCTTGTGCATACACTTCGGCATAGGAGCGCAATATGGAATTGGAGCCAAACACCAGGTCAACGCGGGTAGCGGTCCATTTGGTTTCACCGGTTTTCCGTTCAACGATATTGTAATGGCTGTCAGAAGCAGGCTTCCAGTCATAGCTCATATCGGTCAGATTCACGAAGAAGTCGTTGGTCAGTGCGCCCACCTTGTCGGTAAATACGCCATGTTTTGCGCCTCCGTGGTTGGTGCCCAGCACGCGCATACCCCCCATAAGAACCGTCATTTCGGGAGCTGTTAAGCCCATGAGCTGGGTTCTGTCCAAAAGGAGTTCTTCGGGTTTTACAACATAGTCTTTTTTGACCCAGTTCCTGAAGCCATCGTGGATGGGTTCAAGGTCGTTAAAAGATTCGGCATCGGTCATTTCGTCTGTGGCATCGCCTCTGCCGGGGCTGAAAGGAACTTTGATTTTGACCCCTGCATTCTCTGCGGCTTTTTCAATGGCAGCAGAGCCACCCAATACAATCAGGTCGGCAATGCTCACTTTTTTATCCAGCCCTTGCTGAATTTCTTCCAGTTTGGCAAGCACTTTCTGCAATCTTTCGGGCTCATTGCCTACCCAGTCTTTCTGGGGTGCGAGGCGGATTCTTGCGCCATTGGCGCCACCTCTGTAGTCTGATCCTCTGAAGGTTCTGGCGCTGTCCCAGGCTGTATTGATGAGCTCGGTTTGCGACAAACCGCTGTTGAGCAGCTTTTTCTTCAGGTCTTCAATTTCGACTTCACTCAAAGTATAGTCAACGGTAGGAAGGGGATCCTGCCAGATAAGGTCTTCTTTAGGCACATCGGGACCGAGGTATCGGCTTTTGGGTCCTAAATCACGGTGGGTCAATTTAAACCATGCCCTGGCAAATACTTCACCAAAATATTCCGGATCATTATGAAAACGTTCCGATATCTTCCGGTACTCCGGATCCATTTTCAGCGCCATATCGGCGTCGGTCATGATGGGGTTGCGACGCACTCCGGGTATGTGAGCATCCAGGGGCTTGTCTTCTTCTTTCATGTTAATGGGCTCCCACTGCCAGGCTCCCGCAGGGCTCTTCACAGATTCCCATTCGTGATTGAGCAAAAGATGGAAATAGGTATGATTCCATCTGTCGGGCTTGCTCGACCATGCACCTTCCAGTCCGCTGGAAACGGTGTCTTCTGAGTGGCCTTTTCCCTGGGTATTTTTCCATCCAAAGCCTTGTTCTTCCACATCAGCTTCTTCAGGCTTGGGTCCCAGGATGGATGCATCGCCATTGCCATGGCATTTCCCCACAGTGTGACCACCGGCGGTGAGGGCAACGGTTTCTTCATCGTTCATGGCCATGCGCTTGAATGTGGTGCGCACATCCT
>RECE01000014.1 GCA_007694165.1 Bacteroidota bacterium | reverse complement strand
AACCGGTGGTGTGCTGGTAGGTGAAGAAGTAAAAATTATGGCTGAGGTGCAGTTTACTAAACAAACCGCCTAAGGAGCCATTTGCAGCTACAGAGAAAAAACCTTGAGATTTCTCACCCGCAAGCGGGTTCGAAATGACAGGTTCGCAGAGAAAGAGGGAGGAGAAGAAAAGGGGTGCTTCGCACCCCTTTTCTTCTCCTCCCATATAGAATGAGTCTCTCATTTCGAATGCGCGGCATGAGACCACGAAGTAGCAGCGAAGCTAAATCTCAGAACTTATACGTTTCATCCACGTATCACTTGAGGCTGATGGGAATCGTATTTTTAGCATTAGCAAAAATGGAAAGATGCCACATGTCAAAAATAAATGGGTGACCCATTGCACAAAACAGGAGGTTTTTTGCGATCATCTTATTCGTTATAGAAACAGACATTCTTCCTTTCTGATCTCTTTTACCTTATCATAATCTTTTCCGTTACAACGCTTCGGTTTCCTGTGAGCGAAACCACCAGCAATTGTCCTTGGTGCGATGAAACATCCAGTATGTGGGAAGTTCCGTCGGATGCTGAGCTGATGGCTCCTGCATACAGCAGCATCCCGCTCAGATTGTACACCCGATAGTTCCAGGTTTCATTGCTTTCAGTGGGCAGGTGAAAATGAATCTGACGATTGTGAGCCACAACACGTGCCTCGGTGTAAGCGCCCACCTCCACGGCAAGGGTTTGGCTGTAATCGTACTGCCCGTCGAAGTCGGTCTGGCGAACACGATAATAGTTGACACCCGACAATGGAGCCACATCAGTGAAGGTGTAGCTATTGACCTGGTTGCTGTTGCCCGCTCCGGACAATCTGCCCAGCGACTGAAAATGCTCCCCGTCGGACGAACGCAATACGGTAAAGAAGTCATTGTTGGTTTCGGTAGCGGTTTGCCAGCTGAGCAGCACCTCCCCTCCTGCCGGTTGTGCAGTAAAACTGAGCCATTCCACCGGGAGGGGGTTGTTCTGAAGATTGCCTCCCACGGCAAACTCTGAAAACCCAACCACATTTTTCTGGGTGAAAGTATAGAGAAACTCTGTTCCTCCCCAAAAGTGTTCATCACCAGTTACGGTCCACTCTTCACCACCGGTTTCTCTTTTCACAATGCGAATGCCATCGGGAACAAATATACTTCCAAACCCACGGGCAAAAAGAGAAATATCATAGGTTGCTGAAGTAATATTCTCCGCGTCAATCTGCCAGAAACCTTCCTCAGAAAGGGTGTTGATCAGCACAATGCCAAATTCTTGTGGCAGGTTACCGTAAAAATTGCCAGGGATATCGGTGCGGAATTGGGCGGTGAGGGTGGGAAAATCTAATGTCACAAGGTTATCAAAACGAATTGTTGTAGTTTGCAAACCGGACTCTCTGCCAATGGGAAAGATATAGTCTACATCAGTAATTCCTACTCCTCTTTTAAGAACCCCATCAATGTATCCAATAGCAAAATCCTCATTACCTGAACCGGCAGAAAGAGCCGTTGGGTTGGTATCCATCAGGTACAATTCATGGCCATTTGTAACCAGCCGGCCACGGGTTAGGGTCAATTGGTTTAGTATTTCAAGATTTTGTGAAAGGGTGACAGTAAGACCTTCATTCTTAGCTAAGATGATACGATTAACCCTTCCTGGCAGTCCATCACCGGTTACCATATCCTGAGTACCGAAAAACCCATAGTTTGCATTCTGCGGAAAATTCCTTGTCCCTGCAACCCGGATATTTCCGTCGGAGGGGGTTGTACCGGAACTTTTTATTCCATCGGAACTTCCATACAAAAATGTGCTTCCTGGCTCCATATTAAAACTTCCGGCCCCTACAATTGCAACTGTATTGATACGGAACACACCATTTTCTTTTACTGTAAAAGTGCCACCTGGTCCAATATGTATATTTCCACCGGAATTACCTACGCTGGTTCCTGTAACATCAATATTATAATAAAGCCTGGAATCGGTTCCTTTAATAGTTTGCATTGTTGCACTATTATTGGCAAACTCAATAGTACCACCTGTCATATTGTAAGTACCATTCATATCAGGTGAAGGCCCAGTAGAACTGTTGATCAACCTTCCACCTGTCATCGTCAGGTTGGTTTCTGCTTTGCCAAACTGATAGTTCTGCGAATTTACTACCCCATCTTCAATGGTTACCGTTCCGTTGATATCGGGGGTGGCATTGGGAATTACTTTTGTACCTGCACCTCTGAATATCAAATCATTATAAACACGTCCTGATCTTAAAAACTGAAAGTCGTCAACTCCGGCAAGGATAATCGTACCGAGCAAGTCCCCTTCGTCTCCATCACTGTAAGTTCCGCTAAGGCGGGGGAAACGGATCTCTGAACCAGGTGAAGTCAAAGTGCGATCAAACCTGAACACACCACCTTTCATAACGAGTTCGCCTTCTCCCCGAATGGATCTGCCACTTATATCTGATGAGGTATCCCCTTCTACCACTGTTCCGGATCTTATTTCCAATCTACCATCAGAGGCAATTAATACCGTTGAGCCACTATTAAATCTAAGTTCAACCTCATCACTCGCCAACTCTACAATGATCACTTTATCTGCTTCAGACGTGGGCAATGCATTGCCTGACCACTGATTTGAGCTACCAATGTAGTGATAAGTTGCTTCCTCCGCAAAAGTGCGATTTCCTGTGGTTTGAATATTTCCTATGTCGCCTGAGTTACTAATTCCTTGCGGATGGCCGATTTTAAGTGTACCATTGGTGAAAAGTTCAAAGGTACCTGCACCGAAAACAATTCGGTTACTCATATTGAAAAGAGCACCCGGATCAACCTCCAATCGAGTATTGACGTCTATATCATTCAGCAATATGACTTCTCCATCTGGATTATTAATCCGGATATAGTCGAACGTTGTATGATCAAATATTTGTTGTAAATCGCTACCATTGAAGATAACTTCCCGGCTATTGGGGTTGAAATCCCCGGTTCTTCTCCAGTCGCCTCCCACCTGCATATCACTGCCGATGGTGGGTGAAAGGGTAAGGGT
>RECE01000161.1 GCA_007694165.1 Bacteroidota bacterium | reverse complement strand
ATACCGAAATTGAATTTTCTTGGGTGGCCGATTTCAATCCCAAAATGCGTAAGATATTTATGGCTGTGGGAAGTGTTTCGGCAAAGCACTATATAACTTACCGGTACCTTTTCGATCGAAACAAGCCATTTAAAAGGTATCCCATTCCGGAACAATAAATTTGATTTTGCTCTTATAATTTGAAACCAGAGTCCACTCCGAAAACAAGTTTTCGAATATTTGTGAAAATTTCAAAGTTTATAATAAAATAATATGATTATCCACAATCTTGCCAGTGAAAAGAATTTATGCTAATTGACAGAACAAATTTTTCTATTGCCGTCGTGCTTTAGCCGACGGTTTAAAGATGCTAAAAAAAGACAGCGCTGTGCAAAGCCCATAGGAAAAGAAAAACAGTTAATGTCAGCGCAACTTATTCCTTGGGCTAATTTTAAATGGGACTAAAGTCCAGTTAAGAGTTGTGCTCATCTTATCCGTCAGTTAAACCCACCACAGGCGGGCAGGCCCACCACAGGCGGGCAAGCCCACCACAGGCGGGCAACCCACCACAGGCGGGCAAGCCTGACGGCAATTGATAAAGGCCCAATTCAAAAAACAAAACATACTGGCAAGATTGCAGATATTCATATAAATTAAATATCAGCGATTTTGTTTATGTCAATTTGTACAAATTTGTGGATAATTGACTTTTTGTAGTGGACTCAAACTAACAAACCTAAATTATTATGAATTACGATATCATTATCATTGGCGCCGGATTGGGAGGCCTTACCGCAGGCGCAAAGCTGGCCAAACAAGGGAAAAAGGTCCTGCTGACAGAGCAGCACGACCGACCCGGGGGGTGTGCCACCACCTTCACACGCAAAGACTTTACCTTTGAAGTAGGTTTGCATGAGATGGACGGTCCCGGCCCCAGGGACCTGAAAGTTAAAATATTCAGAGACCTTGGGTTAACAGACAAAATTACCCTGCTGGATGTACCCGAATTTTATCGTTTTGTAAACGAAAGGTACGATGTGGTTATTCCCCATGATCCCGAAGAGGCTCAGGCCAGGCTAACCGCTTTCTTTCCCGATGATGAAGAAGGGATAAAAACCTATTACTATTATTTGCTGAACTCGCGGAAAATTCTGGCAGAAGAGAATTTAGATCCGGGAAAAAGCGTGGGAGAATTTCTCGATGAACATATCCGGAATGATGATCTCAAACTGATCCTGCTTGGAAATCTGGGATACTTTCACGACGATCCATATACCCTTTCACTTATGTATTATCTGGTTGCCCAGGGCAGCTATTACGGAGGGAAAGCCAGTTTTATAAAAGGCGGATCGCAAAAGCTTTCCAATGCCCTTGTAGATGTAATTGAAGAAAATGGAGGAACCGTTAAACTCAACCATCTTACAACTGAAATTATTTTTGAAAATGACAGGCCAGTCGGAGTTCGATATGAAAACACCAAAGGAAAAACAAAAGAAGTATTTACCGCCTATGCAGGTGAGATTGTTGTAAATGCTTCGGTTCCGGCACTGGTAAACAAACTGCTCCCCGGAAATCACGGGAAAGAACTTTCGGATAAAATGGAGGGTTTAAAACCCGGTGCTTCCCTGTTAACTGTATACTTTGGTTTTTGTAAGTCATTGAAGGAGGTCGGAAACTCCTGGTACTCCACTTTCATTTTTGATCCCACCATTAAAACCCAGAAGGATATTTTACCCAACAACCATTCGGAATTTGAAACCCGTGGCTTTACTTTGGTTGATTACAGTCAGCTCGATTCTGACCTGGCCCCCGCAGGAAAAGGAGTTGGGGCGGTGTGCTGTATCGATTATGCTTCGGACTGGGAAGGCCTGGACCGGGAGACATACCTGAAGAAAAAGGATTATGTGGCTGAAACCATCATAGCCAGGTGCGAAAAGCTTATTCCCGGATTCCGAGACGCCCTGGAATATGCAGAGGTGGGAACCCCCTTAACTGTAAAAAGATACACCCTCAACCCGGAAGGTGCTGTGTACGGCTTTGCACAAAATCCCGGGAAACCTATGGATTACCTGTCTGCTTTACCCGAAAATATCTATATCGCTTCAGCCTGGGGGAAATTCGGCGGGGGCTTTTCGGGCTCCATCTACAGCGGTTATATGACCGCTCTCGATATCCTAAGGAAACGTTAGGGCCCTCTGATTAATCCCGCAGGACCTGCTATGCTGGAATCTACCCCAGCCTGCACAGTTGCACATGCCCGCTCAGGAGTAGTAGAATTTCAAGGGCAAAGCAGCAAGAGAATCAACGTCCTCTTTTTCAATGTACTTGTTTGTTCGCAAAACAATTTACCCAACAACACACCGCTCTCCGTAATTATGTTCCGGTTGCTGCCGACGGGGTAGCACATATAAAACCCTCACTCTTTAGAGAGACAGAAGTGGAACTGACTTAATTTCACTATTTTTCGCATAGCGACACCATTTGACTATGCATGAGGGCGTTTTTTTGTAAAAACACATGGTTTTGAGGGTGATATAAAAAATCAGTTTAATTGCTATGAGTTTTAGTCGAATTGTTTATATTTGAAGAGTTAATAGAATACAAACGGATTTTAATCAGGAAAAAATTAACCAATTGGCAGACTGCAGCCTGTTTTGTATTGCTGCATGTGAAATTGGAGGTAGAGAATACAGTGAAATCATTGGTAGGAGTCCATGTCAAAAGTCTCAGAAAAAGAATTGAATAGTCTGGTGACAGAACTAATATACAGGAATAATCACATTGAAGTTAACACTATGACATATCATCCCCAATACCACAATCGTCGTTCCATTCGTCTGAAGGGCTACGATTATTCGCAGGCGGGGTTGTATTTTATTACGATATGTTGCAACCGTAGATTAAACCCCGGTTGGTTGCCCTTTGGCAACATTAAAAACGGGGTAATGCATTTAAACGATGCAGGCCATATGTTGGAAAAATGGTATTTCGAATTGGAAAACAAATATCCCGATAAACGATGTCACGAAATGGTGGTTATGCCCAACCATTTCCATTTTATTATTGAAAACGTTCCATCGAA
>RECE01000386.1 GCA_007694165.1 Bacteroidota bacterium | reverse complement strand
AAATTTATCTTACCAAACCTTTTTCAGCATGTTACCGGATTTGGAAAACCTTGCGGCAAAAGCCCAGAGCAAAAAGCGCGATTTCAAAGCATTGACGCAGCGAGTAAGAAAACTTAAGCCCCAAAAGCAAGATGAGGTTTTCCGGCAATTGCACGAGGAGGCTTTTAAACATATCGATTGCCTTGCATGTGCCAATTGCTGCAAAGGTTTGGGACCACGCCTTATGGAATCCGATATTGTCCGACTGGCTTCAACTTTGAAAATGAAAACTTCCGTTTTTATGGATACTTACCTGCGCATCGACGAGGATGGTGATAAAGTATTTCAGTCGATGCCCTGTCCGTTTTTGCTTGAAGATAATTACTGCATGGTGTATGCTTCACGTCCAAGAGCCTGTCGTGCATACCCGCACACCGACCAGAAAAACATAAAAAGCATCCTTTCCCTGTGTGTGAAAAATACAGAAACCTGCCCAGCCGTTTACCGGATTTTCGAGAGGCTGCCTTCGCAACTCCCCTGAAAACGGTCAAGGTGTTTCTGAACCCTCGGCTGTTTCTGAACCCTCGGCCTGGAGGATAAAAGCTTTTACCAGTGGTCTGAAAACAGGTTCCACCCTAAGGGACTCTCCATCCTTTGACAATGTGATTTTCCAGAAGTGATCTGCTGAAAGTGCCTCATCCAGCCACCAAAGATTTTCAGGATTTTTCACCTCACGAAGTGGGGCTCCCCAGGCCCCGTCGCCAATATATATTACACCGCTATCATCTTCCTTGTTATTTCTTATGGGAACCGTTTTTTTAAAAACATGGTCATGCCCTTCTACCACCAGGTTTACGTTGTGCTTTTCGAATATGGGCACCCAGTTTTCCCTGATTTTTACAGGAATCCCTTCGTCAAAGCTACGCGCACCGGGCCAGGCTGTTACATGATATTGTACAATCTTCCATTTTTTGTCAGCCTGGGAGTGCAATGCATTGTCGAGCCATTGATTTTGCTGGCTGATTTCTTTTGTATGGTCAGAATCCAGTGTAATAATGGCCAGGTCCGGGCCGAACTCAAGGGTGTAATAATTTCGTGGTTCAGGGGTTACAAATCGGTTGTAGAAAAAAGGTGCTTTGCTCCTGGGCTGCAGGAAACCTCCGGCAACTTCGTGGTTGCCAATGGCTGGAACAATCGGTATTCTTCTTCCATCCTCAGTGATCAGAAGTTCATGCCAATCGTCAAACCATTCGTTCCACTCATTTTCGCTAAGGGCGTTATTAATAAAGTCGCCTGCAAAGACTACAAAGTCAGGGTCCTGCAGAGCTGCCAGTATGTTGATTTCGCGCCTTACATCCCTCCGTGTGCGAGAGTCAGCTCCTGCAAGAAACACCAGCTCTCGCTGGTTTCTTTCTGCGGGGATTGTACGGAAGAAGAATTGTTCCGGAGACACAGGATGCTCTATTACAACATGATACTCTGCGTCAGGTGTTAGCTGGGTTAACTCAACCGTGTGAAACCATGAAGAAGTTTGTTCGAAAGTGAAAGATTCAGCTTCTTTTTTTGTCCACTTTCCTGCTGAAGCTGTGGACGATTCAGAATAACGAAGCACAGGCTCTTCCACAGCCATTTCCGTGCGCCAGGTTATGGTCAGGGTTGTTGAGGGGTCCTGCTGCCAGGTCAATACAATCTGGTCCGGGACGGAAGGTATCCCGATGGTCTCTGTCTTAAATTCCTGCCCATTGTCCTTGCACGAAAATAGTAACAATGTCAGAATGATGATGAGGATAGTTTTGTACATTTCAATACATTTTTAGAATGAGTCAATGATGCAGGTTGCGGTTGCTTCCTCACACCTGATGGGTTTTTTCCTCTTTGTTTTTGAAGAAGAACAGAAATGCCAGTAAAACGAAAACCGACATGAGGAAAGTAACTCCCCAGATATTATCCCACTGGTAGTGGATGCCATCAGGAGTCTGTGTAGAAAACATCCTGATAATCCATCCGCAGATAAAGTTACCTAATAAAAGACCAACGGCAAAGGTGATAAAGAAAATTAACCCCTGGGCCTGCGATTTCAAAGCATCTGGTGCTGTTCGATCGGTGTATATCTGGGCTCCGAGATGAAAATAGCCGAATATCAAACCGTGTACTCCGGCACCTATCAAAACAAAATGCAAACCGGCCTCATCACCGGCCAGGTATAGGGCCAGGTATCGAACAGCCAAAGCTACCAGCCCCACCATCATGGTATTTCGCAATCCGAATTTCTTTATGAAAAAAGGAACCGAGAGCAGGATAAATATTTCCAGCACCTGACCTGTGCTCATGGTAATGGTAATGAGGCGATAGCCTCTGTCGGCAAGGTATTCCGAAAAATAGGACCAGTACATGGTAAAGGGTATCATGCTCAAAACGAAAATGATGATGAAGGTGGCGAAATTTCGGTTGCGAAACATGGAAACACTTCTGAAACCCATGATATCAACGAGCGATGCTTTCTGCCCTTGCGCAGCGGGAGGGGTATCAGGCAAGGTAAGGTTGAACATTGATGCCGCCAGGCTCAATGCTGCTCCGTAATAAAAGGGCAGGTGTGTTCCGTCAAAATCTATTCCCAGCCAACCTGAGTTAATCGCGCTGAAAATTCCTGCGGCAATCCAGCCGATGGTTCCAAAAACGCGAATCCTGGAGAAATTGTCTGAACCAACATGAAACATGGTGATGGAACTTGTGAGGGCCCAGGTGGGCATGTAAAAAAGCATGGCTATGACAAGGATGATAAACAGACCCACCGGATGGGAGGTGTTAGCAGCAAGTAAAAGCATCAGCGCAATGGCAAAATTGGAAAAAGCAAGCACATGCTGCCCCTTGAAGTATCTGTCAGCCAGCATACCCACCATGGGCGAAACAATGGATCCAAATGCCATGGAACTCAATATCAGCGCCGTCAGGTTTCTCGATAATCCCAGATTGGCAAGGTAAGCGGCAAGAGGTACCCACCAAACGGCAAACATCATGTACTGAAAAAACATCATGATGCCCAGTCTAAAATAATCAGAACCTCTTGCTTTTGCTTTCATCGTTA
>RECE01000015.1 GCA_007694165.1 Bacteroidota bacterium | reverse complement strand
ATGGAGAGATCATTGCAGGAGCAGGTGTCTTCATGGAGCCACAACAACGGCAGGTGGGAATTGTATTCCAGGATTATGCCCTTTTTCCGCATAAGACAGTATGGGAAAATATCACCTTTGGGTTGTTCCGCCTATCCAGAGATATTGCCTCAGAAAAAGCCAGGAACATCATCAGCCTCAGCGGGCTGGAAGGATTGGAAAAGCGCTATCCACACCAGCTTTCCGGCGGTCAGAAACAGCGCGTAGCATTGGCCAGGGCCATGGCACCCGAACCGCGGATCATCCTGTTCGACGAGCCTTTCAGCAATATCGACAGCCTGCGCAAAAACCAGATGCGCGACGATATCCGCGACATCATCAGAAAAACCGGCTCCACCGCCATTTTCGTAACCCACGACACCAAAGATGTGCTGGCCATGGCCGATAAGGTAGCCGTGATAAAAAACGGACGTTCACTGCAGACAGGCAAGCCCGAAGATGTTTATAATTTCCCGGCCAACTCATACGTAGCCGATTTCTTTGGAAAAACCAACATCATCAAAGCACGGGTTACCCGGGAAGGCTTCGAAACCCCCATGGGCCTGATCAAGGCAGACAATATACCCGCCACACCCGAGCAGGAGGTGGTATTGTCTATCCGGCCCGAACAGTTTCATATCCTCCCGCAAGATAACGAATGTCTTTGCGGCAGCATAGTAAAAGAACGATTTTTGGGAGAATACAAAGAACTCACCTGCAAAGTAGAAACCCCCGAAGGGATAAAGACAGAAATCATTATCTACGCTTCCCCCCACCATGTATGCAACGGACAAAAATGCTATTTCAAACCCAAAGACGGGAGAATTAATATTCTGGGATCGGAATAGGGATGATGGGATAATGAGCACCGCGAATGCCATTGAAACTGTGATTCAAATAAAGCTCTCACTGTGCATTAGTCAGGGCATGACTGTAGTCATACCCTGACTCCTTTGCCCCGAGTAAGTGAGGGTATGACTTCAAGTCATGCCCTCACTAAAAAAACAATCCATACCACAATCTTATTTTCTTCCTCTCCTCTCATTCAAAAAACCCGTATCTTTGCACTAAACACGGTGGCTATGAACGAGTTTGCTGCCCAAATTCAACAAAACCATTGATGAGTTGGAGAACCGTTTTGAGAAATGGATGTATGTGCTTAAAAACCTGCCCAAACTCGAAAGAATACCGGAAAAACTCAAAGAGAAAATTTTCCTGAAACTATTTGAAAAAGCCGAAATCGCAAAATTTAACAAAGACGAAACCCACATGAGCACCATGCACTCAAAAAAGACAATGAATACTGGCCATGTGGGTTCCATTCAACAACTTTATTCAAATTAATTCGAATGAATATATGCAATTTGAAGAAAGTTTACAATATTATCGTGATTTAAAGAATTCGCTGGATACAGCACAAGAGGAAGGGAAGTTAGAAAGCAAAGAAGAAGGATTAAGAGAAGGAGAACAAAGAAAGCAAATAGAAATCGCCCGCAAACTAAAGCAAATAGACATGTCACCCGATGAAAGCAAGGAAATTACCGGATTGAGCCGGCAAGACATAGAACGGCTGTGAAAATTGAATTGCCGCTTTGAACATCATAATACTTTAAAATCAAGCTGTTGTAAGACTTCTCAATAATCCTTATCTTTGCATTTAGACAAAATACAATGACTGATAATGCCATGGAAAGCCATTCAGAAAAAAGCATTTTTATCAACCCGTTTACCGATTTCGGTTTTAAGAAAATATTTGGAGAAGAACCCAATAAAGACCTTTTGATCGATTTTTTAAACGAACTGCTGCGTGAGCAAAATGTGACCATTAAAACCCTTACCTACAAAAAAACTGAACGGCTGGGGGTTTCGGATATTGACCGCAACGTAGTGTTTGATTTGTATTGCGAAAATGAGGAAGGAGAAAAGTTTATTGTAGAGATGCAAAAGGCCAAGCAAAGCTTTTTTAAAGACCGCACTTTATTTTACTCAACCTTTCCTATACAGGATCAGGGTATCAAAGGCGAAGGCTGGAACTACAAGCTCAAAGCAGTGTTTGCTGTGGCTATACTTGATTTCACCTTCGATGATGCAGATCGCGACAAACCCATCGTAAACCGGGTTCAACTTATGGATAGGAAGTCGTGCAAGGTGTTTTACGACAAGCTTACCTACGTTTTTGTGCAAATGCCCAACTTCAACAAAGACATTGACCAACTGGAAACCCATCTCGATAAGTGGTTTTATGTATTGAAAAATCTAAATAAATTCGACCGCATCCCGGAAAAGATCAAAGATAAGATTTTTCAAAAGGTTTTTAAAATTGCTCAATACCACAAACTCACCAAAGAAGATCGGCAAGCCTACGAAGAAAGTCTGAAGTATTACCGTGATCTGAAAAACTCTCTCGACACGGCGAATCAGGAAGGATATATCCGGGCAGAGAACCAGTACAGACCTTTAGTAGAAAAGGCTAACCAGCAAAAGGAACAAGCACTATATGAAAAAGAACAAGCACTGCTGCGTGAAAAAGCTGCTATGCAGAAGCTTGCCGGCAAAATGAAAAAACTGGGAGAACCAATGGATACTATCATAAAGGAAACAGGACTTTCGGCAAAAGAAATTGAAGGGTTATGACCGGGCACCCCTATCTCATCAAAGAAAAACAACTATCCTATGTGATATAAATAACGTTATCACCTGTTCCTCCGCAAGCTCCTCAGCGGGTTAATCATTCGGTTGAAAAGGCTGATATCTTCGGTGATGATTTGGGCTATGCCTTCCAGCATGACATGATGACCCAGGTCGGTATAGTAGCTGGTTTGCAGCTGGTTGTACAGACGGATTTGCACGGGGAAATGCTCGCCGGAGGGGATGGCGGCAACATGAATTATCTCTCCCTGCAACACACCAAATTCCTGGTATGGATAGTTGGACAGGCGGATGTTTACCCGGTTGCCGGTTTTCACTTTGCCTGAACCATGCAGGGGAATGCTCCCGCGGGCGATGAACTGCCCGTAATCATCGGGGATAACAGAAAACACCAGGTCT
>RECE01000199.1 GCA_007694165.1 Bacteroidota bacterium | reverse complement strand
TGAGCAGGGATTAGCACAACGGCAGCATAACGTTTTAATGGGGTTTCAATTCTTGTAGGGAGGCTGAGGGCGTAGCCCGAAGTCCCGCGACTGAAAGGATGCGGGATTTAGTTATTGGGTTTGGTGAGTTTCAATCCATATTGTAATGGAATGGAAGAAAATTGGGAATATCTCACTCAAAATCCATAATTCATAATTTACTGGGAGTAATCATAATCAATCTATGTCCGGATAAATCAAATACTCTCTCCGCATTTCCCTGAAGACTTCCAGGCCGGGTTGCCATGTGGCACGGATTTCTGCTTCGCTCATGCCGGCTTTGATTTGCTTCTGCAGGTCATCGGTGCCGGCCAGGCGGTTGAAGAAGTTGTTGAAGAAATTTGCTTTATCGGGAAAATGTTCCCAGGCTTTCAGCAGATGCGAAAGGTCGAAGCGTGAGGTTTCCATCAGCTTCCGGGGGTTGTCGGTTCGAAGGTCGATGCCATGGCACAGCTTGTCGAGCTGAGGGGGATTGGGGGCTGCCGTGCGGCTTTCGGGGGTAAATGCAAAGGGAAAATTCTCTGCCGGAAGATCAGGATGGCCATATACCTGAAACGGAAAATCCGTGCCACGTCCCAGGCTCAGGTGTGTCCCTTCAAACATGCACAAACCCGGGTACAGCATGATACTGGTCATGTTGGGAAGGTTAGGCGAGGGAGCCACGGGCAGTTCATACCACATGTCGCGGGTATAGTTTTCTACTTTCACGATATGTAGTTCACACTGTAGTCCTTCCCCCAGCCATCCCTGACCGTTAACCATTTGTGCGTATTCGGCCACGGTCATGCCATGTACTACAGGTATGGGATGCAAGCCTACGAAAGATGTATGTTTTTCTTCCCTGATGGGGCCATCCACAAAATGGCCGTTGGGATTGGGACGGTCGAGTATGAGCATGGGGATATTTTGCCTGGCGGCCTCTTCCATCACATAACTCATTGTAGAGATATAGGTATAGAAGCGGGCTCCCACATCCTGGATATCAAAAATTATCAAATCAATACCTTCAAGATCCCCTGGAGAAGGGCGACGGTTGGCGCCATAAAGGCTAATAACCGGCAAACCCGTTTGGGTATCTATACCGCTTTGCACATGTTCGCCGGCAGCAGCGTGTCCGCGAAAACCATGCTCTGGGCTGAATACTTTTTCCAGATTAAATCCGGCACTGAGCAGCGAATCGGCCAGGTGCACATCTCCTATCAGCGAGCTGTGATTGCCTACCAGGGCCAATCGCTTACCTTCAAGCATAGGGAAATACAATTCGGTTTGCCATGCGCCGGGTACAATGTAGTTTTCGCTATGAGATTCGTTAGTGTTATGAGCTCTGCCACATGCTGTAACCAGCAAAAGGGATGCTAAAAGTAATATCAGTGTTTTATTCATTTGAAAATTCATTTTATTGTACCATGGTTTACCCACAAACAATTTAACCCGGCAATCATTATATCACCGGGTTAAAAATACATTCTTTATTGCTTGATTAGCTTAAATTTTCCTGTGGTTGCTCTGTTACAACATCCCCATAGGCAGGACACAACTCCTGAGACCTGCATCCGCTAAGACTTACGCCCAGCAACATAAGTGCAAATACGGCAAAAATGATTCTTCTACGCATAATGATATGATTAGTGTTTAATAATAATTCTCTTGTTGCGCAGCCTCAACCTTTGACGGTTTTACACGGCTGGTAATATTTACAAAAATAATAGATTTTTCCAATGCATCCTTAAGTAAAAAACGTAAATGCCTAAAAAAAAACCGCGATCATTTTTCACAAAATAAACCGCGGTTAGGATAGTCTTTAAAAAATGATCAGTTGATGATCATGGCATAAGACTGTTTTTTTTCTGTTGTGAGCACATTGAGTGCCCTGGAGTAACTCATAATATTTTTGACTACGCTCTCGGTGGGCTTTTCGTGTGGAATATTCTCCTGACACTGGTTAAAGATTTTTTCCATAATTTGCTCCATCTGTTTTTGAGAGAGATTTTTGTTTTCAACCATTTCTGATAGCAGGTCGATAATCATAGCCAAGTCATTTTCAATAGTAAAGGGTTGTTTCATCGACATTTCGTTAATTGAACCATAGATTTCACGAATATAACGCAATGGGCTTTTGATTTATTTTACACAGTGTTGTTAAAATGAAAAATATTCATCAAATGCCTTTTCAATGATAGTTAAATTCGTATTTTTGCGTGGTTTACAATGCTGTCAATAACATAATAAAGACGATAAAATGAATGTACATGAATATCAGGGTAAATCCCTTTTAAAAAAATACGGAGTACCTGTTCCTGAGGGGATCATGGTAAAAAGTCTTGCTGATGCGCTGGAAGCGGCCAAAAAGCTGAAAGAAATAACCGGTAGCGAAGTATGTGCTGTAAAAGCACAGATACATGCCGGTGGTCGTGGAAAAGGTGGTGGAGTGAAAATTGCCAAATCACTGGACGATGTAAAAACCCACGCGGGAAATATCCTGGGCATGCAACTGGTTACCCCCCAAACAGGACCTGAGGGAAAAAAGGTTAGTAAGCTGCTCATCGAACAAAACATTTATTATCCCGGCCCATCCGAACCTTCTGAAATATATATGAGTGTGTTGCTCAACAGGGCTACTTCGCGCAATATGATCATGTATTCGCCCCGCGGCGGGATGGATATCGAAGCCGTTGCTGAAGAGACACCCGAAGCCATTTTCACCGAAGAGATCGATCCCAAAACAGGCGTCATGCCTTACCAGTGCAGGCGCATTGCGTTCAACCTGGGCCTGAGTGGTAATGCTTTCAAAAGTTTGGTGAAGTTTATCCCCAAACTTTACAATGCCTATGTGAAAAATGATTGCACATTACTGGAAATCAACCCTCTCTTCAAAACTGCCGACGACAAAATCCTGGTGGCCGATTGCAAGATGAGTATTGATGGAAATGCATTGTTCCGTCATTCGGAAATCATCGAGATGCGCGATTTGCTGGAAGAAGACCCCATGGAAGTGGAGGCAGGTAAATACGACCTGAATTTTGTGAAACTCGATGGTAACGTGGGTTGCATGGTAAACGGTGCCGGTCTGGCCATGGCTACCATGGACATTATCAAGCTTTCTGGCGGTGACCCGGCCAACTTCCTCGATGTGGGCGGTTCAGCCAATGCCAAACGGGTAGAAGAAGCCTTCCGTATTATCCTCAAAGACCCCAATGTGAAAGCCATCCTGGTAAATATCTTTGGAGGTATCGTGCGCTGCGACCGCGTGGCACAGGGTATCGTGGATGCTTACAAGAATATCGGCGAAATCAATATCCCCATCATTGTCAGGTTGCAGGGCACCAATGCCGAAGAAGCCAAGAAAATTATTGATGAATCCGGTCTTAAGGTAAAATCAGCCATCCTGCTCAAAGAAGCAGCACAGTTGGTTACTGAAGTCCTGGCGTAAGGATCAATCAAAACATAATAATAACAGTTTAAGCTTAATTTGCCAGTTTAAGCTATTAGCAATTTGAAGGGTTAAAGGTTTTGAAAAATAAACCTTTAACCCGTTATAATGGTTACCTGTACTGGCTGACAATTTTTCATTCATCCTAACAAAACACTTTTATGAAGACCACTATATTTAAAGAAAAACACGAATCCATGGGAGGCAAAATGGTTTCCTTTGCAGGTTTTAACATGCCTGTGCAGTTTGAAGGAATCAACGTAGAACACCAGACTGTTAGAGAAGCGCTGGGTGTATTTGATGTTTCTCACATGGGCGAAATCTGGGTGGAAGGACCCAAAGCCTTTGATCTGGTGCAAAGAGTAAGTTCCAACGATATTTCAGTTCTGGACGAAGGCAAGGTACAATACACCTGCTTCCCCAACGACAAAGGGGGTATTGTGGACGATTTCCTGGTGTACCATTTTTCACGCGAAAAATACCTGTTGGTAGTCAATGCTTCCAATATCGAAAAAGATTTCAACTGGCTGCAGGAGCAAAATAAATCCATTGGAGCTACCATAAGAAATGCATCCGACGAAACCGCTCAGCTGGCCATTCAGGGGCCTTTGGCACTGAAAGCCATGCAAAAGCTAACCGATGAACCCATTGAAGACATGACATTTTACACCTATAAAGTAATTGAATTTGCAGGCGTAAAAGATGTTTTGCTTTCGACTACCGGGTACACCGGAGCAGGCGGGTGCGAAATTTATTTCCCCAATGAGGTGGGATTACAGATTTATGATGCTGTAATGGAAGCCGGAAAAGAGTTCGGAATCAAACCCATTGGACTGGCAGCCCGCGATACCCTGAGGCTGGAAATGGGATTCTGCCTCTATGGCAATGACATTGATGATACCACCTCGCCCATTGAAGCCGGGCTGGGATGGATTACCAAATTTACCGATGGAAACAATTTCGTAAACCGCGAAAACATCGAAAAACAGAAAACAGAAGGGGTAAGCCGCAAACTTATCGGGTTTGAACTGCTGGACAAAGGCATTGCCCGTCAGCACTACCCCATTGTGGACGCTGAAGGAAACAACATCGGTGAAGTAACCTCCGGCACCATGTCTCCTTCCCTGAAAAAAGCCATCGGCATGGGATACGTAAAACCTGAATATGCCAAATCCGGAACAGATATTTTCATCGAAATCCGCGGCAAAGCCCTTAAAGCAGTGGTGGTGAAGAGACCTTTTTATAAATAGTTATTGGGTCATTAAAGCGAACCGGAGATCCCGCGACCGAAAGGATGCGGGATTGAGTTAATAGGTTATTGAGTTATTGAGTTATCGAAGCGAAGCGAAGATCCCGCGACTGAAAGGATGCGGGATTGAGTTATTGGTTATTGGTTATTGAGTTATTGGTTTGCTGAAAATAAAACCTTATTTAGTTTCCATAAACCTTAGTAATCTGACCGAAAAATAAAAACCTTATTTAGTTTCCATAAACCTTAGTAATCTGACCGAAAAATAAAAACCTTATTTAGTTTCCATAAACCTTAGTAGTAAAATAATCAGATTTCCAAAAAAAGGCGCTGCGAAAATAGGGTAGTTAACAGCACACTGCTGATGACAGCGTAATGGAAAAAACAGGATAGTGAGCAGAGAAGGGATGGATTATTAATTGTCATTTATTAGTTATTATTGTATAGTGAATACTGGTATTTATTATTTTTAGTTTTTCACTTTGAAATTAAAGAAAATGTACAGCGAACACGGTAAATACCCCATCGAAGTTTGTTTTTCACCCCTTTCGTGGCCATTGTATCAACAGGACAATGCGGTGGTGATTGTAACTGATATTTTCAGAGCTACTACTGCCATGTGCGCGGCCTTTCAGAACAAGGTGAAATCCATTATTCCCGTGGCTGAAATTTCTGAAAGCATTGCCTACAAAGAGAGAGGATATATTGTTTCCGGTGAACGGGATGGAAAAACGCTGGATTGTGCCGAATTTGGCAATTCGCCGTTCAACTTTATGGAGCCACGTCTTACCGGCCAGACAGTAGTGATGAATACCACCAACGGCACCCAGGCATTAAAAATGGTAAAAGGGGGCAACAACCTGGTGGGCATCGGTGCATTTACCAACCGCGACGCCATTTGCGAGTGGGCCATGGCACAGCAGCGACCTGTCATTATTTTCTGCGCCGGATGGAAAAACAGGTTCTCCATGGAAGATACCCTGTTTGCGGGAGCAGCCGTTGAGTATATGATAGAAAGAGGGAACGGAGAGTTTCATACCACCTGCGATTCGGCCATTGCCAGTGCAGATTTGTGGAATGAAGCCAAATACAACCCCAGAATCTACATCGAAAAAGCAGCCCACCGCCACCGCCTGCAAAAATTGGGTCTGGACGACATCCTGGATTATTCCATGCAACTCAACACCAACCAGTGTGTGCCGGTGATGAATGGGGATGAGATTGTGGATGTAAATGGTGGTTAAGCTCCATGGTGGTTGAGCCTGTCGAAACCACGTATACCACTGCCCATCCCTTCGACAGGCTCAGGGACCGCCTCCTTTCCCAACCCTGCTAAATTTTCATAACCCACTCATGCACCCGCCAACAATTGGACAAAAAGCCGTATTTTTATAAGTTAATTTCTGAATAACAAAGCATTACTACAAACCTTGTCCGTATTTCAGACGTTTACAGATAAAAAACCTGCCTATGTTACTTAAAAAACACAAAATTTTTACGCTGTTACTCACTGGTTTGCTTTTGCTGGCACCCCACCTGGATGCTTTTTCCTTTGGGTTTTTCGCCCACCGCAAAATTAACAGGATGGCAGTTTTTACGTTACCCCCTGAAATGGTAGGCTTTTTCAAACACCACATTGAATACATCACCGAACGCTCCATCGACCCCGACAGAAGGGCTCATGCAGTGGTAGGAGAAGCACAGCGCCATTACATTGATATAGACCACTTTGGCCCCGACCCATTTGAAGCCATGCCACGCCGATGGAATGATGCCGTTGAAAAATATACAGAAGATACCCTGCAGTTATACGGGGTTCTGCCCTGGCACGTGGGGACCATGATGCACCGCCTCACCAGGGCCTTTAAGGAGGAAGATGTAGATCGCATTCTTTACAATGCCACCCATATTGGTCATTATATTTCTGACCTGTGCACACCATTGCACACCACCAAATATTACAATGGCCGCACACCCGAACAAAGAGGCATTCATGCTTTATGGGAAAGCAGGCTGGTGGAGCTCTATGCCGACTCCTACAACTATTTCGTGGGCAGGGCAGAATACATTGAATCACCCCTTGACAGGGCATGGGAACTGGTAAAAGAGAGCCATCTGAAGGTAGACACCATCTACATGGTATTTGACAGCCTGATGGTGCATATGAACCCTGATGTTGTTTTCGCGCATGAGATGCGAGGGCAAAGCACCATGAGAACCTATTCGCGAACTTTTTCCGAGGCCATGCACCAGTCGATGAATGGCATGGTGGAAAGGCAAATGCAGCGGGCAGTAAAATCGGTGGGTGACTTCTGGTATACCGCATGGGTCAATGCGGGTCAACCCGATTTGTACAAACTGGAAAAAAGAGCCATCAGCGCTTCCCACCGGCGACAACTGGAAAGGGAAGAAAAACAATACAGTGGGATTGAATCCTACCAGGAACGCCCCAACCCCAGGTAAACAAACCGGGTTGCCGGCAGTTAATCACGCAATACCTTCAACTTTAAAATTTCAATACAACCAACAAATTTGTAACCCCCTAATCCTGACCCCATGCACGCTCTCAACAAATGTTTGTTTGTATTTGCAGTAATTTGCCTGGCTGCATGCGGACATGATAAAGCCAATCAAACTATGCATTCGTTTCAATACCAGACAGAACAATTTGCCGATATCAGAATACTGCGATATGAAATACCCGGCTTTGAAGAACTTTCCCTTCAGCAAAAAACATTGATTTACTACCTCCATGAAGCTGCACAATCGGGCAGGGATATATTCTGGGATCAGAACTACAGGCACAATCTTTCCATCCGCAAAACCCTGGAAGAAATCATCAAACACTTTAACGGAAACCGGGATACGGAAGATTTTCAAAACTTTCTGGTTTATGCCAAAAGAGTTTTTGTAGCCAATGGTATTCATCATCATTATTCCAGCAATAAAATCATACCGGAGTTTACGGAAGAGTATTTTGTTGATCTGATCAACAATTCACCTGAAGGAAATTTTCCTGTGCATGGCGTAGAAGAGCTCAATGCACTCATCTACATGCTAACTCCCATAATATTCGATCCGCAAATTGATGCCAAAAAGGTCAATCTGGATCCCAATGTGGATATGGCCATGGAGTCAGCCAACAATTTTTATCACAATGTTACACAGGAAGAAGTACTGGAGTTTTACAACCAGTTCCAGGATCCTGACAACGACAGACCTTTATCGTGGGGGTTAAATTCACAGTTGGCCAAATCAAACGAAATCGTTAAAGAGAGGATTTGGCGTGTGGGCGGTATGTACTCAAGAGCCATTGAGCAAATCATTTCCTGGCTGGAGAAGGCCCTTTCAGTTGCAGAAAACGATCATCAACGACAGATAATAGGCAAACTCATCGTTTTTTATGAAACAGGTGATCTGGCACTGTTTGATGAATACAGTATTTTGTGGGTGCAGGATACCCAGTCTGAAGTAGACTTTACCAATGGATTTATTGAAGTGTATGGTGATCCCTTTGGTTTGAAAGGCTCTTACCAGTCAATGGTTTCCATCATTGACAAAGCTTCCGGCAACCGCACTGAGCTTATTTCTGAAAACGCCCAGTGGTTTGAAGATCACTTGCCTGTTGATGAAGCATACAGGAAACCCGAAGTTTCAGGGATATCGGCCCGGGCCATCAACATAGCAGCCGTGGCGGGCGACAACAGCCCCACCCCTCCCCTTGGGGTAAATTTGCCCAACTCCGACTGGATCAGAAGGGAGTACGGCTCCAAATCGGTTACCATAACCAACATTGCCCATGCCTACCACCAGGCAAGCCTGGAGAGTGGTATCATTGGCGAATTTGCATGCAATGAAGCAGAAACTGAACTTGCCAAAAAATACGGTTTTATGGCCAATAACCTCCATACCGATTTGCATGAAATAATCGGCCATGGTTCGGGCAGGTTAAAGCCCGGTGTGGCCGAGATGAGCATTACTCTGAAAAACTATGCTTCGGTAATAGAAGAAGCCAGGGCAGATCTGGCTGCCTTGTATTTTATGCTGGACCCCATGCTGGTTGAGTTGGGAATCATCCCTTCCCTGGATGTGGGTATTGCACAATACAACTCTTACATCAAAAATGGATTGATGCAGCAGTTGTACCGCATAGAACCAGGGCAGAACATTGAACAAACACACATGCGAAACCGCCAGCTCATCGCTTCTAAAGTGATGGAAATGGGTAAAGAAGACAATGTAATTGAGAAAACCTTTGTAAATGGGAAAACCTGTTTTGTGGTTCATAACCATGAGAAACTCAGAGAACTGTTTGGAGTCTTGCTGCATGAGGTACAACGAATTAAGTCAGAAGGAGATTTTGAGGCGGCCCGGAAACTGGTGGAAAACTATGGAGTAAGAGCAGATCAGGAGTTGCTCAAAGAGGTACATGAGCGCTATTCAAGGCTGGGCATTCCCCCGTATGCCGCATTCATCAACCCGCGTTTTATTCCTGTGGTACGAAATGACCGTATCGTTGATATCAGGATAGAGTATCCCGAAAGTTTTTTGGATCAAATGCTATTCTACGGAGAAAGGTATAGCTTCCTGCCGGTTACCCAATAAAGCTGGCGACTCAAAAACTGCAACCTATTTAAAACACAAAACCCGGTGGTTAATTGCAACCCCGGGTTTTGTTTTGTTTTATATTTTAAAAGCCTACTTGAGTCTTTCGTAATTGAGGGCAAAAAGAAAAATAAGAAAGAACAGTATAATGATATTGGGAATGAGGATCCACCATCCACCGCCCATCAATATCAATGGGATAATTATGGTAAGAAAAAGTGGGATAGAAAACACCAGCACCCCAATTCGCATCATGTTCCATATTTGAATAATACCAAAAAAGGCAATAATAGATAATAACAAAATCACTACCGACCAAAACAGACCCAATAAATGGCTCATCCCTTCGGTAAACAATCCAAACATTCCTGAAGTTTCAAACCACCCCAATTCCGGCGACATAATGGTGCCAACTAACCCCATCAATATGGACATCCCAACATGTATAAAAGCAATTACACATAAAACGGTCAGGTATATGGGACGTTTTTTTTCCTGGGGTATCGTATTGTCATTCTCCATGATAAATCCGGTTTATAGGTATTGAAAGTAGTCCTGGAATTAGTGGTGAAAAGTAGTACAAAAATACTTAAAAACAAAATTAAATTACACCAATGAAGGATTTGATTTGCTTTACATTATATAAACATCCACAGAAAATCCCGAAAACATGGAATAAACAAACTATGTCAGGATAGGTAATTATTAACATTTTCACTTTCCAGAAACTTAAGCACCTTGTCCATTTCCTTGTACATAATGGTATCATCTTCCACAAACTTTACGGTTTTCCTCAATTCACCGATGAGTTTTTCGATGGGTGGAGAAGATTTTGCAGGGCGGCGGAATTCCAGTGCCTGTGCAGCATTAAATAGTTCGATGGACAGGAGTTTTTCGAGATTTCTCAAAACCTTGAGTGCCTTCACTGCGCCATTTGCACCCATACTCACGTGGTCTTCCTGCCCCTGCGACGATTCAATGGAATCTACAGATGAAGGAGTACAATATTGCTTATTCTGGCTAACGATAGATGCAGCAGTATATTGGGGAATCATAAACCCTGAATTGAGCCCGGGGTTAGCCACAAGAAAAGAGGGCAATTTGCGGGTTCCCGATATCAACCTGTACACTCTTCTTTCAGAAATATTGCCCAGCTCTGCCAATGCAATGGCAATGAAGTCCAGGGCCAGGGCCAGGGGTTGTCCATGAAAATTTCCTGCCGAGATGATCATGTCCTCTTCCGGAAAAATGGTAGGGTTGTCGGTAACTGCATTTATTTCATTTTCAAAAACCTGTGCCACATACCCAATGGCGTCTTTGCTGGCACCATGCACCTGGGGCATGCAGCGAAACGAGTAGGGATCCTGTACGTGGGTTTTGGGTCTTTCTATCAGCTCGCTCCCCTTGAGCAAATTGCGGATTCGTTGGGCAGTTTCCATTTGTCCTTTGTGATGACGGATGCGGTGAACCGGCTCAAAGAAAGGTTCAATACGCCCGTCGAAGGCATCCAGCGACAAGGCTCCTATCACATCGGCCCACCTTTCCAACCGGAAAGTTCTCAGCAAAATATATACGCCATAAGCCCCCATAAACTGGGTGCCGTTGAGCAATGCCAGCCCCTCTTTCGATGCAAGTTCGATGGGAGTCCAGCCCAGCTTCTGGTACACTTCCTCTGTAGGTACAACTTCATTCTCAAATATAACTTCTCCCAGTCCCAGCAAGGGCAGGCTCAGATGGGCAAGGGGCGATAAATCTCCTGAAGCACCCAGTGAACCCTGACTGTAAACCACCGGCATGATATCATGGTTGTAAAAGTCAATCAACCGCTCAAGGGTACAGAGTTGTACTCCCGAATTTCCATAGGACAAGGACTGGATTTTCAGAAAAAGCATGATTCGCACGATTTCTTCATCTACCGTTTCTCCCATCCCACAGGCATGGGACATAACCAGGTTTTTCTGCAGTTGTCCCAAATCTGCTGCTGAAATACTATGGTTGCATAAAGAGCCAAATCCGGTAGTGACACCGTAAATCGGTTCGGTTTGAGAGGCTGTTTTTTCATCCAGATACTTACGACAATGTTCTACCAGCCGGATACTTTCTTCAGAAAGTTTTATGGGAATCCGGTTGTCCAGAATGGTTCTCAGGGTCTCGAAATCGAGATGTTTGGTGCTAATTTGATATTCTTGCATATAGGGTGTTGTGTTTTGATAAAATCTGTTTAACTATAAGTGTTTGAATAAATCGGTATGACTATATCAGTGTTGTTGCAATTGTGCGATGATTTGTTCAATGGTTAAGGATTGCTGGTCGCCGCTTTTCATATTTTTCAATGAAAGCTCTCCTGTTTCCATTTCATTTTTGCCAATTACCAGTACAAAGGGAATGTTGTTTTTATCGGCATACTGCATTTGTTTTTTCATTTTGGCTGCATCAGGATAAAGTTCACATCGTATATCCGCATCTCTGAGCTGTACTAGTACCTTTTGAGCATATTTCTGTTCCTCCGGACCAAAATTAACCAACAGCAGCTGACTGAATGTAAGCACATCTTCAGGAAACAAACCGAGTTCGAGCATTACATCATAAATTCTGTCGGCACCGAAGGATATACCCACACCCGACATTCCCTGCAAGCCAAATATACCGGTCAGGTCATCGTAGCGTCCGCCGCCACAAATGCTTCCCATGCTTACATCGTTGGCTTTTACCTCAATGATGGCACCGGTATAATAGTTTAGGCCCCGGGCCAGGGTAAGGTCAAGTTCAACGGTACAGCGGGTGGGAGAATTTTCCAGCCAGTTAAAAACCTCTTCCATCTCTTCTATCCCTTTCATACCGTTGGGCGAAGTGGCAAGCACCTGTTTCAGGGTGGCGAGTTTTTGTATTTGATCTCCCTCCAGCAGCATAATGGGTTGCAGGGCTTGCACTGCTTCTTCGCTAAGTCCTCTTTCCAAAAGCTCTTCATTTACCTTGTCAAGACCAATTTTATCCAGCTTATCGATGGCGATGGTAATATCAATGATCTTATCTGCAAACCCAATGTATTCAGCTATTCCGGCAAGTATTTTCCGGTTATTGATTTTTACGGTAATATTCAGTCCCAGCTGAGAAAAAACCTTATCGATAATCTGAACCAGTTCGAATTCGTTGAACAGCGAATCGCTCCCTATTACATCTGCATCGCACTGAAAGAACTCTCTGTAACGTCCCTTCTGAGGCCTGTCGGCTCTCCATACAGGTTGTATCTGGTAGCGTTTGAAGGGGAAAGTAATCTCGTGCTGGTGCTGTACCACATAGCGTGCAAAAGGCACTGTTAGATCATAGCGCAGGGCCTTTTCACAAATCTGTGCACTAAGTTTCAGCGAATCCCCTGATTCAACTGTACTATTGTCGGCCTTAGACAAAAAGTCACCTGAGTTAAGAATTTTGAAAATCAAACGATCACCTTCTTCACCATACTTCCCCATCAGGGTGGAAAGGTTTTCCATGGCAGGAGTTTCTATGGGCTTGTACCCATATAATTGATACACTTTTTGAATGGTATTGAAAATGTAATTTCTGCGGGCAATAATTTCTGGTGAAAAATCACGCGTACCTTTGGGAATGGAGGGTTTTTCCTTAGCCATAAAGATTATAATTTCTGTTTTTAAAGGCACAAAAGTACATGCTTTTTATCAAATTACCCCGTCATTCAACTATCACGAAAAACTATAAATTTAAAATACAGGCATCAAACCAAGCAATAAAAATCGTAAATTTGTACTTCTTTTTTCAAAGAAATTTGATGCAATAAACTGTATTTCAAGACATTAAATCACAAAATACAACTACAGAACGATTACGCATATACATAAAAAAGACAGAATTGACATTATTTATTTATTCATTTAGATGACAGACCAAATTTTATTAACAATGGAAAAAAACAAGAAGGTTTATTATTTTGGAGGCAAAAAAGCCGATGGAGATACCAGCATGCGCAACCTGCTGGGTGGTAAAGGTGCGAACCTTGCAGAAATGGTAAATATTGGTGTACCGGTACCTCCCGGAATCACAATCACCACCGAAGTTTGTACCATGTACAACGAAGCAGGGCGTGAAAAAACCATCGAAGCCATCAAAGCTGAAGTAGCTGAGAACATCGCAAAGGTTGAAAAGGAAATGAATGCCGGCTTTGGCGACAAAGAAAACCCGCTTCTTCTTTCTGTTCGTTCAGGTGCCCGTGCTTCTATGCCCGGTATGATGGATACAGTGCTTAACCTGGGTTTGAACAAAGAAACACTGGAAGGCCTTATCAAAAAATCAGGCAACGAGCGTTTTGTATGGGACTCTTACCGTCGCTTCGTACAAATGTACGGTGACGTGGTAATGGGAATGAAACCCGAAAGCAAAGAAGATGAAGATCCTTTTGATGAAATCATGGAACACATGAAGGAAGAAAAAGGCGTTGAAAACGATCAGGACCTTACTGTTGACGATTTGAAAGAACTGGTTGCCCGTTTCAAGAAAGCCGTGAAAGACCAAACCGGAAAAGACTTCCCCGAAGATCCATGGGAGCAACTCTGGGGATCAGTACTGGCAGTTTTTGAATCATGGAACAACCCCCGTGCTACTTACTACCGCAATATGCATAATATCCCCGCCGAATGGGGTACAGCTGTAAACGTTCAGGCCATGGTTTATGGCAACATGGGCGATACTTCTGCTACCGGTGTTGCCTTTTCCCGTGACGCTGGTACAGGAGAAAATATTTTCAATGGTGAATACCTTGTAAATGCTCAGGGTGAAGACGTTGTAGCAGGTATCCGCACCCCACGTCAGATTACCAAAGAAGGTTCACTGCGCTGGGCCAAACTGCAAGGCATAAGCGAGGAAGATCGCAAAGCCAACTATACTTCCCTGGAAGAACTCTTCCCCGAACTTTACCAGGAACTGTATGACAACCAGAAAAAACTCGAAACTCACTATAGCGACATGCAGGACATTGAGTTTACCATTCAGGAAGGCCGTTTCTGGATGCTCCAGACCCGTTCTGGAAAGCGCACCGGTGCCGCGATGGTAAAAATATCTATGGACATGTTGCGCGAAGGAATGCTCACCGAAACCGAAGCCCTCCTGCGTGTTGAAGCCTATAAACTGGACGAACTGCTACACCCCGTTTTCGACGTCAATGAAGAGCAGAAAGCCAAAGCTATTGCCAAAGGTCTTCCCGCTTCTCCTGGTGCTGCTACCGGTAAAATCGTTTTCTTTGCCGATGAAGCCGAAGTACTGGCTGCCAAAGGCGAAAAACTTATCCTTGTTCGTATTGAAACTTCTCCTGAAGACCTTAGTGGTATGGACGCTGCCGAAGGTATCCTCACCGCCCGTGGTGGTATGACCTCACACGCTGCTGTTGTGGCACGTGGTATGGGTAAGTGCTGTATCTCAGGTGCAGGTGGTATAAAAATAAGCTATAAGGACCGTACCATGACCATTGATGGTGAAGTTTACAAAGAAGGTGACTTCATTTCTCTTAACGGTACTTCAGGTATTGTTTATG
>RECE01000323.1 GCA_007694165.1 Bacteroidota bacterium | reverse complement strand
AAAAGTTAGGCTTTGCCAATGTGGATTTTGTGGCTGGCGATATCGAAGAAATGCCACTTGAAGACAACCAGTTTGATGTGGTAATTTCCAACTGCGTGCTCAACCTTGTGCCCGACAAGGATAAGGCTTTTGCTGAAATCCTGCGCGTGTTGAAGCCTGGTGGGCACTTTTGTGTTTCGGATGTGGTACTCAAGGGAGAACTACCCGATAAACTTAAAAGGGATGCCGAAATGTACGCCGGCTGTGTGTCAGGTGCCATGCAGATGGACGATTACCTGGAAACCATCCGCAAGGCCGGTTTCAAAAATGTGCAGGTGCACAAGCAGCGCAGCATCGAAGTGCCGGCAGAAATTCTTAGTATATACCTGAATGAGGAGGAAATGTTGGATTTCCAAAGCCACAAAACAGGTCTTTTTTCTATTACAGTTAGTGCAGAAAAGTAATTTAATCTGAACCCCAGTGAGCGCAAAGAAGATGCAAAGGGCGCTAATTATTTCTTTGCGAACATTGCGAAAACCCTTGCGCCTTTGCGGTTAAAAAAAACATCTTATTATGACAGACCCAATCAAAAAGACAGTTATTCCCGATCAGCCAAAGAAGACCATTGGCTTATTTGAAAAGTATTTGACCATTTGGGTAGCCCTGGGTATCCTGGTGGGAATAGGCTTAGGCCATGTAATCGGCGATGGTATGGAAGTAATCAGCAGCATGGAGATTGCCCGGGTAAATATTCCCGTCGCCATTCTTATCTGGCTGATGATATACCCCATGATGCTGCAGATTGATTTTTTGAGCATAAAGAAAATCGGAAAAAAGCCCAAAGGAATTGTATGGACAGTGATTATCAACTGGTTGATAAAACCCTTTACCATGGCCTTTTTTGCCTGGATATTTTTTGATAAACTGTATTCAGCCTGGATTGACCCGGAGCTTGCCGGAGAATACATTGCGGGTGCCATTATCCTGGGTGCTGCTCCCTGTACGGCTATGGTGTTTGTATGGTCCTATCTTTCCGACGGAGACCCCAATTATACACTGGTGCAGGTTTCGGTAAACGACTTGATTATATTGGTGGCATTTATTCCTATCGTAGGTTTGTTGCTCGGGATTACCAATGTAGCGATTCCTTATGATACCCTGGTTTACAGCGTACTGATTTTTGTTGTAATCCCATTGGTTGCGGGTGTAATTACCCAAAGGATACTTATACGCAGTCGCGGGATTAAATGGTTTAAGGATGTTTTTCTTCCCAAACTAAAACCCGTTAGTATTATTGCATTACTGGTGACCCTGGTGCTGTTATTCGCATTCCAGGGACAAAATATTACCAATAACCCGCTTATTATTCTTTTAGCAGCAGTACCCCTGGTAATCCAAACCTATTTTATCTTTTTCCTTGCCTGGTTTGGCGGGAAGAAACTGAAGCTCAATTATGCCGTATGTGCTCCTGCAGCCATGATTGGTGCCAGCAACTTCTTTGAGCTGGCCGTAGCCGTTGCCATTGCCCTCTTTGGTCTGCAGTCGCCTGCAGCACTGGTAACCGTAGTAGGTGTTTTAGTGGAAGTGCCAGTGATGCTTTCGCTGGTGGCATTTGCCAACCGGAATAAATATTAGAATACAGGCCTGTTTATTCTGGAGAATGAAGTTTTCAGTATAAATGCTTCATCTGTGGAAAGAACGTAAGATGGATTATTTGCATCGCCCGGACAGGATCTTTGAATCCTTTCCGGGTTTTTTTTATATGGTTATTTCGGCATTTGTAGGATAACTCCGGCGATCTCTTACGTTAATCATTTGACTCCGGTAACTCTTTACCCCCCTTGAAATACTCTCAGGAATTTCATCCCATCATTTCCTCCATCCTGGATCTGTGATTTATGTAAGTTTTTCTTGAAGATCCATAACAACAAGAGAAGATGTACACCGTACCTTTATCTCCTAACTAAAAAAAATAGTATTATGCCATTATTAAACGTAATAGTCGTATTAATCGTTGCCGGGCTTCTTTTATGGCTGGTGAATACTTTCATCCCCATGGATCGCAAAATAAAAAGCATTCTCAATGTAGTTGTGGTAATTGTTGTCATTATCTGGCTGCTAAATGTTTTTGGGATTTTGAGCCAACTTGGCAGTATAACCATTTAACGCCCCTTTGAAAGCGGAAAATCATGTCAGCACAAGATAAGATCATTGCGCAACGCTTCAAATTTCAGCATTTACCTGGACTTATCAAGGATACAGCTATATCGTGGAACAAGGATGATCCGTGGCGTTTAAGTGCAATTGTTGCATATTACGCCATATTATCATTGCCGGGATTGCTGGTGATCATCATTAGCATGTTGGGTTATTTCTGGGGGGCTGAGATTATAGAAGGAAAGGTGTATGATGAGATCCGTTCAAGTATGGGCCAATCAACCGCCGACGCGGTAGAATCCATTTTTACCAATGCCAGTGAAGACGAAACATCTTGGGTTGCGGCAGTTATTGGTATTGGAGCCCTCTTGTTTGGCGCAACCGGTGTTTTTTATCATCTTCAGATATCCATCAACAGAATCTGGGAAGTGAAATCCGATCCCAAAAGCGGGTTTTTACGCTATTTGATCGATCGTACCAAAAGCTTCGGATTTGTTTTGGTGATTGGGTTTTTGCTCCTGGTAAGCTTTATTCTTTCTGCCGTGCTTTCTGCGTTAAAAGATTACATCGCCCGCTGGATACCTGATATAGCTTATTACCTGCTCATACTTTCTGATCTTGTGCTGTCATTTGGCGTGATTACCCTTTTATTTGCATTGATTTTCAAATACCTGCCCGATGTAAAAATTGGATGGAAAAGTGTATGGATAGGAGCCTTTATTACCTCCTTCCTTTTTGCTATCGGCAGAGAAGTGTTGAGTTATTATTTCGGAGCTGCAAGTCCGGGGAGTGTCTATGGTGCTGCAGGATCCATTGTAATTTTGCTATTGTGGGTTACCTATTCCTGCCTTATTTTATTTTTTGGTGCTGAATTTACCTGGGTGTTTACCAAAAAATACGGCTATAAAATGCAACCCAAAAGTCACGCAAGGTTTATTAATAAATGGGATGATGAAGAATGGGTAGGGCCAAAGCGGAACCCATAAGTTAAAGCTGATACCAAGGAATAGAAACACTACCTGATATCCATTGTCTTTAGCCAAAGGAAAGATCAAAATCTGTGAATTATGCAACATTTTTTCAGGAAATTGCAACTGCAGGAATCTCCATTGTATGTAATTTTGTAGTTAAATCAAAAAAGTACAAACGAGAAGCAGTTCCTTTTATCCGGACATCTCCCCCAATAGCTCTCGTTTTCACGGTTAGCAAAAATTTTCAAAAAATGAAGATCCTGCTTATTTCACCTGCCGTAGATGCCGAAAAACGAACCAATAAATGGCTTATGATGCCCCAATTGGCTCTTTATATTCTGGAAGGATTAACTCCTGCTGAACACAAGGTTACTATTCTGGAAGAAGAAGCGGGCGCTATTGACCCCGACCAGGAATGTGATTTGGTGGCAATAAGCTGCATGACTGCTAATGCCCCAAGGGCCTACGAGCTTTGTGCAGCATTCAGGGAAAGAGGCAAAACTGTGGTGTTGGGTGGAGTGCATCCGTCCATCCTTCCCGATGAAGCCATGCAACATGCCGATTGTGTCGTTGTGGGCGAAGCAGAAGGAGTTTGGGAAACCTTGCTTGATGATTTCCAAAACCATAATTTGCAAAGAAAATACCACAACCCCGATCCCAACTTGCAGAAGTACGTGCCCAAAGATTTTAGCACGGTTATTAATAAAAGTAAATTCCACGTCATACCTGTCATGACTACCCGGGGGTGCCCCTATGATTGCGATTTTTGTTGTGTAACGGATCTGTTTGGCAAAAAAATCAGGCATATTCCCATCGAAAATGTGGTGAGAGATATCGTTGAATCCGGAGCCAAAAGCTTTTTGTTTCTCGATGACAATATCATTGGTCATAAAAAGTATGCAAAAGAATTGTTCAGAGCCATAAAGCCCCTGAAAATCAAATGGGGCGGACAGGCTTCGGTGTCGCTGCTGGTAGAAGACGATGAATTATTGCAGCTGGCAGCTGACAGTGGATGCAAATCACTTTTTGTGGGTGTTGAAAGCGTTTCGGTAGAACAACTCAAAACCATGCGCAAGGGAATCAAGGAGATTGCCCAACTGGAAAGCAGCCTGAAAAAAATCAAAAAAATGGGGATACTGATCCATGCATCCATGGTTTTTGGTTTTGACAACGATACCAAAGAAACCTTTGAGGAGACCGTGGCGTTTCTGCAAAAAAACAAAGCAAGCACTGCATCCTTCAATGTTTTAACTCCCTATCCCGGAACCAAGGTTTACGAGAACCTGAAAAAAGAAAATCGCCTTACAACCAACGACTGGAAATATTATGATCACAATACAGTAGTATTTCAGCCCAAAAACATGACACCCTATGAATTGCAAATGGGCAAAGTCAATGCGAGAAAAAGGTTTTACAGCATTCCATCTGTAATGCACAGATTGTTTGGCAATCTTTACAATCCACTCACCTACTTTTTGATGAACTACGGGCATATGAAGCAAGTGAAGGTTGAAGCCAGAAGGATAGACAGGCTCAAATCAGTTTTGTTTGAAAATCTGCATGCCTGATCAATGATGGACTTGCCCGGGCTTCATTCTTTAATCCAGGTTCCTTAATATCTCTCAATACCAATGCAATCCGTATCATTTCCGGGATAAACTGCGCTATAATTGCGTGATTTATGTAAGAAACTCCACCCATTGTGTAACAATTGCCCCTACCGGTGCAGTTACCTTTGTATTTGTGAAAATTCCTTCACAATTAATCAAATGAATATGAGACTTCGTAAATTATTTCCTTTTTTAATTATTCCTATGGTACTATTTATCGCCAGTTGTGATAAAAATGATGATCCTTCTGCTGATCGCCCCCAGGTAACCTCTACAGTGCCACTTAGCGATGCAGTTGATGTAAATATCAGTGTAGAAATAACTGCTGATTTTAGTAAGGCCATGGATCCTGCAACAATTAATGCAACTTCATTTACCGTAAAAAGGGGGTCAACTCCGGTTTTGGGTGTGGTTTCTTATTCCGGAAAAACAGCAACATTTATCCCTGACAATCCATTGCTGCTCAATTCAGATTATACTGCAACAATCTCTACGGAAGCAAAAGATACAGATGGCAATCCTTTAACAGCCGGTGTAGTTTGGGATTTCAAAACTTTCTCTCCCCATTCGCCCGCCGTGGTAAATTTAATGGGTTCAGGAAATTATGTAATCCTGGCCAAAACAGCAATTACCAATAACCCCACATCCAGTATTACCGGCGATTTGGGTTTGAGTCCGGCAGCAACATCCTACATTACAGGGTTTGCATTGACCAATGAAACCGGTTATGCCTCTTCATCCCAGGTAGATGGAAGGATATATGCAGCCGATATGGCCGACCCAGCCCCTGCTAATCTTACAACGGCAGTTGCAAATATGATTACAGCATACGATGATGCTGCAGGTCGCACAGCTCCACATTTCATAGAGCTCAACACCGGAAACATTGGTGGAAAAACACTGGTACCCGGTCTTTATAAATGGACCAATACCGTTACAGTGCCTACCAGTATTATATTATCGGGCGGTGCCGATGATGTGTGGATTTTCCAGATTGCAGAGGACTTGACCGTAAGTAATAACGTGGCAGTAGTTCTTGTAGGCGGTGCTAAGGCAAAAAATATTTTCTGGCAGGTAGCCGGTAAAGCAACTTTTGGTGCAAACTCGCACTTTGAAGGAATTGTATTGTCCAAGACAGGGATTTCTTTTCAAACAGGTGCCACCTTTAACGGAAGAGCTCTGGCTCAGACATCCGTTATACTGGATCAAAATACTGTTGTTCAACCCCAATAGATTTTCCGGAAGTGATTCCAGTAAAAAAAGGTTGTCTGAATTGATTTTCAGGCAGCTTTTTTTTTCCTTATGCAATTCCCAAAATTGCTATTCCACAAATATGTGAGATTTATGTAACTTTTTTTGGGAATTGTGTAATTAGATTCTACGCCAATAATCCAACCTTTGTGCTACAAGTAAACCTTTTCAGATTCCGGTTTATACGGAATTTTCAAACCTAAACCGACAATATGGAAACTTTACAATTTAACAGAACCATATCCTGGGAAGAAAAAAAGAAAAAACTCAAAAAAATCTTTCCTGCCATTACTGATAATGATTTGCATTTTAATGATGGCAAGGAAAAGGTTATGATAGAAATGTTGGCATACAAGCTTGGCATAACAACTAATGAGCTCCGTTATATCATACATGGAGTATTGTGATTTTTTTAATTCTTATACACATTAACCCAAAAACTAAAAAATGAAGAAAGCACTAATTACCAGCCTGATTGCATTTTGCTTTGTAACCATAAGCGTTGCTCAGGATTACAATACAGGCATTGGCGTTCGGGGCGGTCCTTTTTCAGGCCTTACCGTCAAACACTTTATCAGCGAAAAAAATGCATTGGAATTCCTTCTGGCCAGCAGATGGCGAGGGTTTGAGATTACAGGACTGTATGAAATTCACAACCGGGCTTTTGATGCCGACAGATTAAAATGGTATTATGGATTTGGCGCGCATGCTGGTTTCTACGATGGAGACTATACACACAACCGATGGGGTGAAAGAGGAAAAAGGTACAATGTGCTGGGTCTGGATGGAATATTGGGGCTGGAATACAGTTTTACCGAAATTCCCTTTAATGTTAGCATTGACTGGAAACCTACGTTCAATTTTTTTGGATACTCCGGTTTCTGGGGTGATGGTGGCGCTCTTTCTATTCGATATATTTTTTAACTGAATACGGCCTTTCAAATCAGGAAGTATGCTTTAAAGGAAATCTTTCAAGCATACTTTCATAAAGGCCGCCTCTACTATTATTACAATATCCGACAAAATTGGTCAAATATGCAAAACAGCTAAAACATCATTTACTATGGAAACAAAAAAGCTATTTTCAGAAAAAAACCAGTACCAGGGAAATTACCCAAAGGGTAAAGCCATAAACGGATATTTGTATTCACCTGAACTGCCAGAAAAACTTAACGGTGAAGGCCGGGATATTGGAAGATTTACTGCATTGCAATTGCATGAGCTGGAAAAACGAAATGCCAAACTGGAAAAATTGGCTAAACAGCGCAAAACCGAAATGGATGAAATCAATGCAAGAAACAGAAAATACATCTTAATCCTGGCGCATGATTTGAAAACTCCTTTTAGCTCTATTTATGGTGTGCTGGGAATACTAAAGGAGTTAATTTATGAAAATAAATTCGATGAAATGGAAGAGTATATTGATATTGCTTCCAGCTCAGCCCTAAACACCAACAATCTTATCGATAACCATTTGGCGTGGGTCATTGCCGAAAATAAAGAAACAAACTTCAATCCTGTTAAAATTAACCTGGAACGTTTGGTGAAAAAGGAGATTGAAAACTGTTGTCTTTCGGTCAGGTTAAAAAAAATAACACTTAGTCATTCCATTGAACCCAACCTGAATGTTTTGGCAGATATTCAGATGTTGAAAACCATATTGAGAAATCTGATCAACAACGCCATAAAATTCACCTTATCAGGTGGTAATATTTCCATTAGCGCCAGAAAAATAGAATCCCTGATTGAAATAACCATCAAAGATGACGGGATTGGTATTTCTTCGGCAGACCAGCAGGAACTATTCAGGAAGCGTTCTATCCATTCAACTTCGGTTACCAATAATGGAAAAGGGAAGGGACTGGGACTGTTGTTGTGCAAAGAGTTTATCAATGTCCATGGCGGTGAAATACGTGCAGAAAGCCAACCGGGCAAAGGAAGCAGTTTCATTTTTACCCTGCCCATACATGATTAATGCCCATGGTTGGGGCCAGGGGATTTTATGTATCGTATAACCTCAGCGCTGGCTGTGAAACTGAAAAGATGAAAACAACAAATAAATATTTATTGGTTGTATGAGTAAAAAAATGAATCATGAGAAACACAATCCTTTTTATACTGGCAACATTCCTGATCGCAGGATGTGCAACGAATCTGGTAACCGGCCGTAAACAGCTGAACCTGGTAAGTGAATCCCAGATACAATTGATGGCAGTCAGCCAATACAGAACCTTCTTAACGGAGCATAAAGTGGTAGGTTCGGGGAATGCCAATGCTGCCATGGTGAATCGTGTAGGAAACCGGATTGCCAATGCCGTTACATCCTATTACACGAGCCAGGGCAAATCTCAGGTTCTGGATGGATTTAACTGGGAATTTAACACCATTGAAAGTGAAGAAGTAAATGCATGGTGCATGCCCGGTGGCAAGGTGGTGGTTTACACGGGTCTGTTTGGGGTTACCCAAAATGAAACAGCACTTGCCATTGTAATCGGACATGAAATAGCTCATGCGGTGGCCAAACATGGCAATGAAAGAATGAGCCAGGCGCTGGTTCAGCAATTGGGAGGCATGGCTCTGGATGTGGCATTGGCTAACGAACCCGAGCAAACCAGGAACCTCTTTTTGATATCCTATGGATTAGGAAGCCAGGTGGGGGCTATGTTGCCCTGGTCGCGTCAACAGGAAACCGAAGCAGACAAATATGGTTTGATTTTTTCGGCCATGGCGGGTTACGACCCTCGCGAAGCCATTCCTTTCTGGCAACGAATGTCAGCAGCCGGAGGGGCAAAACCCCCGGAGTTTCTTAGCACACACCCCTCTGATGACAGAAGGATGAGAGACCTGAAGAAATTTATGCCTGAAGCCTTGAAGTATTACAAACCATAAGATGCAAAAAGAAAAACATGTTGATTTGAGACGCATGGTTTTTTAATGAATAAATATCAGGGATGCCGGGCAATATGATAAAAGGGGGCGTTTTTATTAAATCTTTTATCGACTTAAATGGTTGATATTTAATTTTTTTTATTTATTTTGCATCAATGCCTTTGTACATAAAATACATTACTATATTTAGGGACATATATCGGATAACATTCTGGCGGAAATTTAAAGCACTTTTACTCAAACTACAAATATCACTACAATACAATGACAAAACCAGGTGCCAAACAAACCCAACAAAATAACAGTAAGTCGAAAGTAGTTTCAAAAAGCAAAGCACCTGCTCTGGAGCCTGCCAGGTTTCCTGTTATTGGCATCGGAGCATCGGCCGGGGGGCTGGAAGCTATGGAGCAATTTTTTGCGAATGTACCTGAGAATAGTGGTATGGGGTATGTGGTCATTCAGCATTTGGATCCCACTCAAAAAGGGATGCTACCCGAACTATTGCAAAGAATTACAAAAATGGAGGTACTTCAGGCCAGTGAGGGAATGCTGGTAAACCCCAATTGTGTTTATGTAATCCCGCCCAACAAGAGTATGTCTATCCTGCATGGCAAACTCCGGCTGGTTCCGCCTGTGGAAACCAGAGGGTTGCGTCTGCCGGTGGATTTTTTTCTGCGCTCTTTGGCCGAAGACCTGAAGGAAATGAGTGTGGGGCTTATCCTTTCTGGTATGGGCTCGGATGGCAGCATTGGGATACGTGCCATCAAAGAAAATAACGGAATTGTAATGGTGCAGGATCCTGCTACGGCAAAGTACGACAGCATGCCCCGAAATGCCTTGGATTCGGTATTGGTTGATCTGGTAGCCCCTCCCGAAGAACTTTCCGTAAAACTCATTGAATTTGTAAAGCATGTCCCCCTTATAAAAACCAATCTTGACAGCGTAGCCAAAGATCAATCCTCACTGGAAAAAATTATTCACCTTCTGCGAACCTATACGGGCAATGACTTTTCGATGTATAAAAAAAGCACCATGTACCGCAGGATTGAAAGAAGAATGGGAGTGCATAAAATTGATAAAATTGCCGGTTATGTAAACCTTTTGAAGCACAACCCCAAAGAAGGTGATATTCTCTTCAGGGAACTGATGATAGGGGTAACCAATTTTTTTCGCGACAGCAAAGTATGGGAAAAACTGGCCGAAACATTGATTACCAACTTCATGAACGGTCAGGAGGGACATAAAACATTGCGTGCCTGGGTGCCCGGATGTTCTTCAGGTGAAGAAGCTTACACCCTGGCCATCATTTTTAAAGAAGCTTTGGCAAAAATCAACCCATCCCCGAATATTTCCTTGCAAATATTTGCTTCCGATCTGGACCACGATGCTGTTGAAGTAGCCAGAAAAGGTATTTTTCATGAAAATATTGTCACTGATGTTTCACCCGAACGCCTTGCCAACTATTTTGTAAAAACAGATGATGGTTTTCGGGTAGTGAGTGATATAAGAGAAATGGTTGTGTTTGCACAGCACAATCTTATTATGCATCCCCCCTTTATCAACATCGATATTCTTTCGTGCCGCAACCTGCTTATATACCTCGATACAGAGTTGCAGAAAAAAATCATTGGTTTGTTTTACTATAGCCTCAACAAGAATGGCCTGTTGGTGCTGGGCAGCTCAGAAACCCTTGGTACAATGAATACCCATTTTGATACATTAGACAATAGGTTGAAAATATATAAGCGCGCACAAAACGCGGTATCTCCCGATCTTACGAACTTCCCATCGTCCTATTCAAGGACAAAGCAGGCCAGTGCCGACAAATCAGCGCCAGTTAACCTGGCTCCCAATATTCAATCCCTTGCCGAACAACTGCTGTTGCAGCAATTTTCACCTCCAGGGGTACTGGTGAACCGAAATGGGGATATCATATACATAAGCGGACGTACCGGCAAATATCTTGAGCCCGCTGCAGGCAAGGCCAACCTGAATATTTTTGCCATGCTTCGTGAGGGATTAAGACACGAGTTTCATGTGGGCTTCCACCAGGCACTTTCTCAAAAAGGCACGGTGGTATTACGCAATTTAAAGGTAGGTACAAACGGCAACACCCAAACCCTGAATATCAATATTCAATACATAGACAAACCAGATCCGCTCAAGGATAATCTGATGATTATATTTATCGATATCCCGGAGGTGGCAAAAGTAAAACCCCAGCCCAAAACCACCGGTAAATCTGCCAATAGTACCAGAGAAAATGAGCTGGAGAAAGAATTGCGCTATACCCGTGAAGAAATGCAAAGCACCCTTGAGCAAATGCAGACTTCGCAGGAGGAACTTAAGTCCACCAATGAAGAACTACAGTCTACCAATGAAGAATTGCAATCAGCCAATGAAGAGCTCACCAGCTCCAAAGAGGAGATGCAAAGCCTCAATGAAGAACTCCAGACCCTCAATGCTGAGCTTCTGGCCAAAGTGGAAGATTTTGCCAGGGTAGACAACGACATGAAAAACCTGCTCAACAGCACCGATATTGCCACCCTGTTTCTGGATAAGGAACTCAATATAAGGCGCTACACCAACCAGGCAACCAAAATATTCAAGTTGATAAAAAGCGACATTGGCAGGCCGTTTACCGATCTGGTTTCTGACCTAATCTATCCACAGATGACCGAAGATGCGCTTGAAGTATTAAGAACGTTGACATTGGTTGAGAAACAAATACCCGGTAAAGGTGGAAGTTGGTTTTTGATACGTATTATGCCCTACCGGACTTTCGATGACTGGATAGATGGCCTGGTAATCACATTCATCAACATTACCGAGTTGAAGGAGGTGGAAGAAAGATGGAAGGAAACAGAGCAAATACAGCGTATTTTATTAAATTCATCTCCGGATGTATTTATTAAATTGTCATTAGATGGCAAAGTTGTAGAGTTTAATACTGCAGCAGAAAGTTTCTTTGGTGTTAAACGTGAGGAGGCCATCCATCAAAATTTTATTCAAATGTTTATTGCAGAACCCATGCGAGAAAAGACCGAACTGGTTTTGCTGGAATTATTGAACAATAAGCAGGATGGCAGGTTTAAAACCGATGTAATAGCCGCTAAAGGCAACATAATGAATGTTGTATGGACTGCCAAAACACTGCTCAATAGCTCCAATCTGTCTACCGGGATGGTTTTGCGCGGAGAATCTGACAAGAAACAATAGGAGTTAAGCCAGGGTTGATGTTAGCCCTTTACTTATTTAAGCTTCCCGTATATTCTGGTAGCTAATTAGTTAAAAATCTATTCAAATGAACACTGAAGAGCCCGATTTCAAAGATGTTAAGGCCCTGCGCAAGCAAGCAGAGAAAATTCTTCAACAGAAAAAGGCACAAGCCAGACTGGATGAAGCAAATGAAGCCGATGCAAAAAAACTTTTGCATGAGCTGCAGGTGCACCAGATAGAACTGGAGATGCAAAACGAAGAGCTTCAAAAGGCTTATGATACAGCAGAAGAAGCGCTGAAGAAATATACCCTTGTTTATGACCAGGCACCCATGGGTTTTGTTACCCTTGAAAGCGATGGTACCATTTCCGAATTGAATTTTGCTGCTGCCGAAATGCTTGGTGACAGGCGCTTTAGTCTGATGGGAAGCATTTTTAAACTCCATATTTTGGAAGAATCAAAAAGTTCTTTTGCCAGATTCTTTAACAAGGTTTACACATCACACAAAAAAGAATCCTGTAAGGTGATGCTTGGCGGGGATAATGAAACTCCACACCAGGTGTATCTCGAAGGGATTGTAATTGAAAACGACACCAAATGTTTGCTGTCCATGATAAATGTGTCTCAACTTAAGTAGTCTTCGGTTTTAGCCTTTTGACATCCTCTTAGTCCGGAGGCGAGCCCAGGTCGCCACCGGAGTAATACAATGTGTTTCTGCAATTCTCTCCATGGCTAAGTTCATGTCCTCAAGGTACATTCTGTATGTACGATTATTCTTTTTCACTATGCAAAATTCACTTGTTTTAGGATGTCGTCTTTGATTTGCTCTTTAAGCGCGTTTTTTGTCACCAAATCGATTTTCTTATTGAAAACCTCCTCCAGGAAAATTTCTAATGTAAAAATTTTCCAACCGATAGGTTTTTCAAGCTCAATCAAGATATCTATATCACTTTCCTCCGAACTTGAATTGTCGGAATATGAGCCAAATAAACCAATCTCTTTCACAGCATAGTCCCGGTAAAGAATTGGTTTCAATTCAGTCAGTTTGGATAATATTTCCGCCTTTGTCATCATAGTTCAAATATAATCAATTTCTAAATACTGTCTTTCAGTTTGTTTGTATTATTAGTTAGTTTGGTATTTTTTACCACAGCCCTGCAGATTGAAGAAATTTGTGTGTAGATGTACTGTCCAGTATAGAAATCAACCTTTTTTTGTATGGGGAATTCTGCTTAACGCGGGTGAATCTTTGCCCGGTCGGGACTCTAAGTTCCCGTCCGGGCTAATGCATTGCTGCTTGGTTATTTAAACCCTGGAGGTTTCCAAAACCTCCAGGGTTTAGCCTGCAAATGTAACCGGAAGAAACAGATACCTAATCAGGAATTCCACAATTTGGCTAATAAGCTGTACTTTTACATAAAAGCTTCATGCGGTCCAATATAAACTATTCAATTCTACCTGCAAACAGCTCAACAGAAAGACCAAGTATATGGATGTCAAATTTTTACAAATAACCAGATTCCGCCTCACTGTTCTGATGCCTTTCTTTCTCCTGTCCTTTTCCTTTTGCTCGTATTTTGAAAAGGAGAAGGAGCCCATAAGCGTCATACACCAACTGCAGGATATGTCGGAGATGGCTACAGTGGAGTTTGTGGTTTCGAAAGTTGTAAAAGTAAATGATGTTCCGGGTTGGTATAAATACGGAGACCGCAAACTGCTGATTTCCTGCAAAGCCCGTATCAAAGCAGGAATCAATATGAGCGAAATTGGTGAAGAGGATATAATCATCAGCGGAAACAGCATCGAGCTGAGAATACCCCATGCCAGGGTTATCACTTTGAATATGGATCCTGAAAGCATAAAGGAGGAGTATTCCAAAACAGATTTTTTCAGAAGCAGTTTTACCAATGAAGACCGGTATGCTTTTTTGGCACAGGCAGAGAAGGAAATCAAAGAAAGTATTCCCCAAATGGGTGTTTTGCCCAGAGCTAATGCTCATGCAGTCGCATTTTTCGAGTCGTGGCTCAGGGTAATGGGGTTTGAACATGTGCATGTTATCATCAAGCCATTGGAAACTGATAATTTGCAGCCTTAACAAGACCACATCCAACATAAAACAATACGAATCTACCATATACCATGTTTAAGACAATTCGATTATTCATCTATTTAGCCTTAACCATCATCTTTATCATTATGGGTATCCTGGTTTACAAGGCTTATTTTGGCAGCCGCAGCAGGGTGCTGAAAATAGACAATACAGCCATTATGGTTGAGGAGATAAAAAAGATATCCCAACTGTTTACCTCCGTATATTATGATGAATTGGTGCTGGATACTTTTAAACTCGTGGACAAAGCTCCGGGAGAGAGATTGCTGGATGCCATGGTCATAATGCGCCCTGGACATGGTGTTGCTAACGGCATGAATTATCTTAGTTTCCGACGGTACAACATGGTAGTAATAGCCCGGGGCCGGGTCTTTACAGGGTATGATTTTTCACGACTTCAGGAGTCGGACCTGCTGATTGACGACCGCTCGATTACCTTTCAGCTGCCACCACCAGAAGTGCTGGAAGTAGTCATTAATCCTTCTGATTATGAAATTTTTATTGAAGAAGGGCGCTGGAGCCTGGAAGAAGCGGTTGCGTTAAAACAAACAGCGGCAAAGCTGATGAGCCAGCGAGCCATTGAAATGGGGATATTAGAGCAAAGCGAAACAGTTGCTATTGATTTGCTTTACAACTTTTTCAAAGCCCTGGGTTTTGAAACGATAACCATTGGTTCTAATTTCCCGCATACTCCCGATCAGGATTTTCTTGTTCCTGCACCCACTTTGGAATAGCATCAAGGACATTGTCAATGTTCTGGACACTCAGAATGGGGCTAAAGCCCCT
>RECE01000319.1 GCA_007694165.1 Bacteroidota bacterium | reverse complement strand
TGTCAACTGTAACTGTATTTGCCAATGGCGGTACTGCTCCTTATAAATTATTTGATGGTGAGGTAGAAGCTGGCGACCTGGTTGACGGAGAGATTTCTCTTGACGTTCCTGCCGGTGCATACAACTGGACTGTCGTTGATGCCAATGGTTGTTCTGTAGACCTGGAAGAAATCATCATTACCGAACCCCCATTGCTGGTTGCTGAACTGGTATCTGTTGAAGATGCAAGTTGCTTTGGCGCTGAAGATGGTGTTGCAGTAATTTCTGTAACAGGCGGTGCTCCTGATTATACTTTCAGTATGGAAGGTGTATTTGCTGACGGATTCTTTACTATCAGTGGCCTGGCTGCAGATACTTATACGCTTACTATTTCTGACTCGAAAAACTGCGGACCGGAAGAAGTAACCTTCACCATTGAAGAACCTGCTGAGCTGGTTATTGAAAATGTTGAGGTAACTGTTCCTGACTGTGCTCCTGACAATTTCCCCGGATGTGAAACTCCATGGGCTGTTTCTGTAATAGAAGAAATGACCATTGAAGGTTTCTCAACATACGGCAATGGCCAGGTACACGCCAATAGACGCGTTCTTGCAAATGCTTTGGGCATGCCCGATTACAGTAATTCTCCTCCCATTACCTATGTAAGCCTTGGATTTGGCGGACAGATTGTATTGGAAGCAGGTTGTGAAATCGTAAACGGTGAAGGAGACGACTTTGAAGTAGTTGAAACTTCCTATGGACAGTCTAACTGCGCCAACTATCCTGAAAAAGCTGACGTATGGGTAGCTCAAACCCTTGATGGACCCTGGTCTTATCTTGGTCAAACCTGCCTTAGCGGTTCATTCGACCTTTCCAACGGTGTGGATGATACAGGTGCTCCTTTCGTTCTTGACTGGGCACGCTACGTAAGGATTAAAGACGTAAGCGATCCTGCTGACTTTAGTAATGGTGACGGATTTGACGTTAACGGTATCTATATTTTCAATACTCCCGAAGCTCCTGAAGTTGCTGAACTGGAAATTACCATTACTCCTGAAGTAGAAGGTGCAGTATATACTGTTCTGAATGCAGCAGGTGAAGTAGTTGACATTAACAACATCAGTGAAAACGGAACTTACACTATCTTCTTTGAATTCAATGGTTGTTTTTCCAACGAGTTTGAATTTGAAGTTGTATTCCCCGAACCTATCGAGGCCAATGCAGTGGTTACTGACGTAAGCTGTTTTGAAGGAACTGACGGTTCTGCAGAAATCAGCATTATTGGTGGTACTGCTCCTTACACCATCATTTTTGACGGTGAAGAAATCGAAGGCAACATCATTGCCGGATTAGCTGCAGGTTCTTATGACGCTGTTATTGTTGATGCCAAAGGTTGTGTTGAAATGATAACATTTGTTGTGGAAGAACCCACTCAACTGGTTGTTGAACAAACTAACGGCGAAATCCTTTGTTTCGAAGGCACTACTTTTGTAAGCCTTGACATCCAGGGTGGTACTGCTCCTTATGTATTGACTGACGACAACAGTGACTTTGAACTCGCTGTAGACGAAGCGGGCCTGCTTGAACTGGGTGGTATTTTTGCTTCCGGACAGTACAACTGGACTGTAACTGATGCAAACGGATGCTACGTTGCTGTAGAATTCTTCCTGGAGCAGCCTGAATTGCTTGTAGCTGAAGAATCTTACGAAGCGATTACCTGCTTCGATGGCACTACAGATGTAACTGTAACTGCTCAAGGTGGTGTTGGTCCTTACGAACTCTATGACGGAGAAACACTGGTTGCTGAATTTGCTGACTTCACAGTAGTAAATGAACTCGGTGCTGGTGACTACAACTGGACTGTGGTTGATGCCAACGGATGTGCAACTCCTGTTGCATTCGAAATTGACCAACCCGAAGAGTTTACCGCTGACTATGTACTTGATCCTCAGGAAATTCTTTGCCACAATGGTGAAACTACTGCTATCGTAACTGGTAACGGTGGAACAGAGCCTTACTTCCTGACTTTAGGAGAAGGTAACGTTATTGAGTTCCTCGGTTCAACTGAAGTAACTGTTTATCCTAACATTGCATACAGCTGGACTGTAACTGACTTCTTCGGTTGTGTAGATGTTGAGATTGCATTCGAACTTGCCAATCCTGATCCGATTGTTGTAGTTTCTGTTGAAACTGAAGACATTCCTTGCCACGGCGAAGACAATGGCTTCATCAACATCGTTGCTGAAGGTGGCACCGGAGCGCTTACTTATGCTCTTAACGGTGGAGAAGCTCAGGACAATGGTCTTTTCGAGAACCTCACTGCAGGTGACTACGAGATTACTATTACTGATGCCAACGGTTGTTTCTATGTTGCATTCGTAAACCTTAGTGAACCAGACGTACTTCACGTTGAACTTACCCTTACAAACGTTACTGAAGAAGGTTCGAACGACGGTACCATAACCGGTATTATCACCGGTGGAGTTGGTCCTTACAATGTATGTCTGTTTACTTATTGCGAAATCAATGAAGATGAAGCCAACGAAGACTTTAACAAGTCTCAGGGATTCATGCACTTTGGATTGCAGCCAGGAACCTATTTGGTTGTAGTTACCGACCAGAATGGTTGTGTATGGGAAATGTGTGTTGAAATCGAAATTGGAGAAGAAACCACTGATTTTGACCTTATTTCTGATAAAGATGAAACCCCATTGTCAGACGGAAACTTCATGGCAACTGAAACAAAGGTTAGTGTTTATCCTAACCCCTTCACTACTCAGGCAACCATTGAGTTTACCCTTACTGAAAATTCTGATGTTACGCTGGAAATTTACAACCTCGTAGGTGAAAGAGTAGCTGTAATTTACAACGGTCATGTAAATGCGTTTGAAAGCCACAAACATACTTTCAACGCAGAATCACTGCCCAACGGTATTTACATCTACAGACTTACTGCAGGTGAAAATGTTTACCACGACAGAGTTATTCTTACCAGGTAGTCAACCCTGATATCTATAAAAAAAGCCATCCTTTGGGGTGGCTTTTTTTTTTACTTTTTATCTCTCAAAAATTGAAGGAATAAATTCAGAATACAGGGTAAACTCAGGAAAGTAACTCCTTTACAATAGCTGATACAAGTTTATTATCAGCTTTTCCTGCCAGTTCTTTGGATGCAGCACCCATCACTTTGCCCATATCTTTCATATCACGGGCTCCCAATTGCTCAATCAACCCTTTTACCACTTGCCTGATGTCTTCCTCTGACAATTGCTCTGGCAGATACCCACTGATAACATCAGCCTGTGCTTCTTCCACTTCTGCCAAATCTTTTCTGTTTTGCTGCACATAAAGCTCTGCAGCTTCTTTTCTTTGCTTTACCAGTCTCTTCAGTATTTTTATCTCGGCCTCCTCATCAATGATGCTTCCCGCGCCTTTCTCTGTCCTTTGCACCAGCAATGCATTTTTCACCGCTCTCAATGCTTCAAGTTTTTCTTTCTCCCTGGCAAGCATAGCCTTTTTAATGTCCTGGTCAATTCTTTCAAGTAAATTCATAATTACTGATTTTAGATTTTACACAAAAATAATAAAACATAACGACGGTTGGATAGTAAAGTTGAAACGCAGATCCAGAAAGTCTTACTGCTTAAAAAGACCCATCCACACACCCATACTTGCCCGGCCCTCCAAAATATCCTGCTTTTTCTTGCCCAACCATTAATATATTCCATTAAAACAACATTAATTATCCATTAGCCTTAGATTATGCCAAATATTTTTTATAACTTTAACAAATACTTTTTAGTTGTAATAACAATCATTGTTTTGAACAAGAATAAGCAACTGCAGAAAGAACTGCAAAGAAAAGAGCAGGCACGGCGCGAATATCTGGAAAAGCTTAAACCCTTGCTTTATGCATTTGTTGCATGGTTTGGGATTCTGGCCATACTTCACATACCGTTTATCAAGGATTACCTTAGAGAGATTATGGTAGGCTTTACACATAGTGCAGCCATTTTTACCGGCAAACTCCTGTTTTTACCCATCAGCGACAGAGGGGCACCAATTCTTGATTATGATGGATTTGGGATGAGGGTAATCCTGGAATGCACCGCTTACAACTTCTACCTGTTTGTAGCAATGATTACCATTTTTTCTCATTGGTCGCTAAGAGACAAAATTATCAACCTGAGTCTTTTTATAGGCGTAATCTTTATTTTAAATAATATGCGCTTTTTTGTTATGGGAATCATTGGCAAAACCCACCCGCATATGTTCGAAAGCATTCATGATTACTTTTGGAACATTATGTTTGGCTTAATGATTTTCCTCATTTATGTTTGGGCAGATCGCCGGGCAGGAGGAGTTTTTGCACCCATAAAGAATACATCCTGATAAAATCCAACCTCCACAGGTAGGACAGAAACCTTAAAGAATACTACAGACCCACTCTATGACAATTTGTATTTATGGTAAAAAAAATCGCAATACTGGTAACTGCCTCTGTTTTGATTTCCGTTTTATGGTTTAACGGATTGGAGAAATTATACGGCCATATACTTGTCTTTACCACCAATACCATTGTAGGTATCGGCAGCAACCAAACAAATATCAGGGTGGAAACTACAGACGATGAATTAGTATTTCGTGTTACGACCATCATCGATGGCAAGCGGGGATCTTACCCGCAGCGTGCTCAAAGCCTGCTGCTGCCTGCAGTAATCGTGCTGAGCTGGATTCCGCTTTTGTTTTTCTGCTTGCCGGCAAAACAGGCAGCAAAGCAGGGAGCTTTCGATTTTGGCCTGTTTCTTCTTTTTCAGGTTCTGTTTCTGATCCTGCTCACATTTTACTACAACTCTGAGCTGGCCAAATACCTTTTTCATCTTATGATGGAGGCTTTCTATGTTTTCGCGGTTATTATTATCATTAAAGACTCCTACAAGTATCCGGCAATATGGAGGTCAGAAAATACCGAAACTACAATCTAAAGGAAATGATCCCTGAACACCTGCATATTATCCTTTTCTCAATCCCTATTTATCAGCTGTTCTACTTTACAACCCAGGTGATAATAGCAAAATACTACCGCGCCCAAAGAGTTCTGGGCGGGTTGTTTTTACTGTTGATCACCCTCATGGCTGTTGCAAATGCCTTTATTTTTTATCAGTCTCCCCGTCAATATTTGTATGAGGGAATATTTTATACGTTGTTTGTAACAGCAGCAGCCACATTATTCTTTTACACCCACTGTGTGGAAAATCAGGGAAAAAAGGTTGTTCAGGCTGATGTATTGAAACATTACCTATTCCCTGCAATCTATATCTTTGTTTGGCTGGGTATATTTTTCATTCCCAACGAAGTTCAACACGTAAATTTTATGCGGACAGATGCCGCCGGCGGAAGTTTTCTGTTTTCACAGAAGTTTTTCAACCTGGGCTTTTCAGGCATTGCAATTCTGTATTTCATTGGTAAATTTTTTGCAAATTTTTCCTCCATTGTATCCATTACAAAGAGAAGAATTAAAGCTCCTGATTCTTATCCCTTATGGGAAAAAGAAAAAATGCATTTGCCAGCACTTTACCTTCTCACATTTATTGTCCTCACTGCGATGTTGCTGTTTCATATTCCCGGTCTGAGAAATGATCATTCACTGCTCATTGCTTACAATTTAATACTCCTTTTACCCGGAGGGCTTCTCGGGCATCAGCTGACAACCCTTCTCAACAACACCCAAACTGGTTATACACCTGAAACGCGTAAGGAAGCAACAAAACTCAACCTTCTGGATCCTTCCGAACCTTCCTTCGAATCCAAACTTACATATGAAACCGCATGCGAAGCCATTACTCCTCTCATTTCCAGCGAGGAAGAAGAGAATTTACTTAAGAAGCTGCAGAAGGTGATGGAGGAAATAAAACCGTTTACCAATCCCAGGTTCAGCCTTGATGATTTATGCCTGCTGTTGGATATAAATAAAAGAAAAGCCCGCTATCTTATTAACCACGTCATGAACAATAACTTTTACGGACTGGTAAATGAATACAGGGTAGAAGAAAGCATCAGACTGTTGCAAAGTGATGAGCATAAAAAATTCACCATCGAAACCATTGCCCTGATGGCAGGGTTCCAATCCAAGTCATCGTATTATGCTGCCTTTAAAAAGTATAAGAACATCACTCCGGGAGAATACAAAGAGATCAAAGAACTTTGATCTTACATTTTTTATCACAAGAAAGACCCAAAAAGATTACCGTTGTATCAACAGCGAATAATATCATTGTGACTTCCCTGTCAGTTTCCTTAAATTTCAGAGGTTTTATTGCAGATCCAGGCAGTAAGCCTTAAATGTTCAAACCATTGTTTATCTGTGAGTTAATGGTTCGGATGAATTTATTCAAACAAACTTATGCGTCTTTGTCTTTATTTTTTTGCCATTTGTGCGTGTTATTGTCTATGTTTGCAGTGCAATCAGTAAATTCAATTCTAACTAATTAAAGAAACTTATGAAAACTTTCAAACTATTTATCGCACTTACCCTATTTCTGCTGGCATCATCATCTATGCTGACCGCGCAGGTGCAGACCATTCATGACCCCAACGTCACTCCCACCATAACACCGGAAGAGATTAATGAATTGGGCCAACAGGTCAAACCCAAATCAGACTTGATAGTACTTGACTTTGAAGGACTGGCAAACACCCAACCCATTCTTGATTATTACAATGGTGGTTTTGCTGGTGGTGGAATTGGCCCAGGCCCTGATTATGGTGTAACCTTTTCAGGAGCTACTTTGTCAATTATTGCGGAATATGCAGGTGGTACGGGAAATTTCCAGAATGAGCCTTCACCGAGTACAATTATGTTTTTCCTGGATGAAGACAATGCTACCATGAACGTTGAAGCAGGTTTTGAAACCGGTTTTTCTTTCTACTACTCAGCTATCAATCAACCCGGTAGCGTGGAGGTTTATGATGAAGTTGGAGGAGAAGGCAACCTGCTTGCTTCTTTGAACCTTGCCCCATTGGGAACACTTCCTATCCCGGGAGGAATTTACAATATATGGGAACCCATCGGTGTGTCTTTTGATGGAGTAGCAAAATCGGTTAAATTTATCGGTGCAGCCGATTTTATAGGATTTGACGATGTTACATTTGGCAGTGAAATTCCCGGAGGTGATGACGACGATGATGATGATGAACCTGCAATACCTCTCTCAAACTGGGCATTGCTCCTTGGTTTGGGTCTTATTCTTTTGTTTACAATGATGAGAATCAAAAGAATTCTTTAGGAAACGCTCATTGGGCAACCTAGAAGAATCCAGACAAGTCTGATTATTGCAATCATGACAAAAAAAGGCCCTCAAAAAAGGGCCTTTTTTTTGGTACTATTATGCAATTACTCAATCTACATTGTCGTGAAGAAACGAGTTATTTGACTTAATCTGTGTCTTGCCATCACCATCAAACAGGGTGTATCTTGAGATGTGGGACTCATTGCTGGCGGGAACTTTATTAAGTTCAACCTTTCTTCTCAGGTACGCAGGCTCCTTCTCCAAATCCTGAAGACCTTCAGGGGTTTTCAACTTAAGGCTCAATTCACGCAATCTCTGCTCCCGTTCCCTGGCTTTGGCCTTAAGACCCATATTCTCACTGTTGTGCTCTCCATCTTCATGCAGGACATAGCGCTTGATTTCTGAAGGCGGTTTTTGATCATCGCCTTTATCTTCAATAAAGTTGGGTCTGAAAGATGAATCATCACGGTGGGTCTTCACACCTACCTGCGCCGGAGCCGAGGGTTTGTCTGTCCTCTGGTGGTGAGCTGCAGAACTCTCCTGCTGACCCGAACTCTTTGAGATAATCTTCATACCCTGCTCTTCCTGGTTCCTGTTTTCTTCTTTGGGCACAGAGGTTGTATCAAGAGACACTACTTTTTTCTGTGCCTGTTTATTTTCCAGGTTAAAACCAAGATCTGAACTTTCACCAAATCCCGTAGCTACAATAATTACGTTGATTTTATTGCCTAAACTCTCATCTTTTCCATACCCCCAGATAATATCGGCAGTTGAGCCGGCCTCGGATTGAATATAATCTGTTATTTCGGTGATTTCGTCCATGAGAATTTCTTCCTTACCACTAACAATGTTAAGAAGTACATTGCTGGCCCCCCTGATATTATTATCGTTGAGCAAGGGGGAAGCGAGGGCAGTTTCAACAGCTTTAATGGCACGGTCTTCACCTTCGGCACTTCCGCTACCCATAATGGCAACGCCACTGTTAGACATTACGGTTTTTACGTCGGCAAAGTCAACATTCACCCCTCCGGTAAGGGTAATAATCTCGGCAATACCTTTGGCTGCCGTAGTAAGAACATTATCAGCTCTTGCGAATGCTTCGGTGACAGAGAGATTGCCATATAGTTCTCTGAGCCTGTCATTGCATATAACAATGAGAGCATCTACATTTTCTTTAAGCTCTTTGAGTCCTTCCTCGGCCTGCAGGCGGCGTTTGCGTCCTTCAAAAGCAAAAGGAATGGTTACGATACCTACCGTCAGGATATTCATATCCCTGCATGCTTTTGCCAGGACAGGAGCGGCTCCGGTTCCGGTTCCTCCTCCCATACCGGCGGTAATAAAGATCATTTTTGTGTTTACTTCCAATAATTCCCTGATACGATCAAGGTCTTCAATGGCGGCATTTTTTCCAACAGCAGGAATGCTGCCTGCACCACGTCCTTCTGTCAGGCTTACACCCAGCTGAATTTTGTTGGGTACAGGGCTGCAATCAAGGGCTTGAGAATCGGTATTGCAAACAATAAAGTCAACACCCTCAATACCTTGCTTAAACATATAATTAACAGCATTACTACCTCCGCCACCTACGCCCAGTACTTTGATGTGGGAAGATTGGTTTTTTGGCAAATCGAAATTTATCATGTCTGAGTTCATATTTTCTGGTTCTAAGGTAGTTATTAATAAAAAAAATTAATTATTTGCGACAAAATTTTTATCAACAGATTTTGCGCTATAATGTTAATAAAACAGCATTAATCGCTATTATCATTTTCGAAAAACTGTTTTCCTTTTTTCAATATTACATCAAAGAAGTTGCCCTTATTCTTTTGCGAATGGGTAGAAACTTTTGGGTCTTTACGTCTTCTTTGTTTTTCTGAGTTTTTAAACCCCTGGATTACCAAACCGACCCCCGTGGCATGCATGGGCTTTGAAACCTCATCGGAGGGGGATTTTGCCAGGTGCTCGCTGGGGTAGCCAATACGTGTATCCATACCGGTAATAAAAGAGGTGAGCTGTGCAATATGTTTGAGTTGACTACCACCACCGGTGAGCACTATTCCGGCAATCAGTTTATTTTCAAATCCTGAATTGCGGATTTCATAATAAACATGCTCGATAATCTCTTCTGTACGCGCCTGAATAATATTGGCCAGATTCTTCAGCGAAATCTCCTTGGGTTCTCTTCCTTTCAGACCGGGAATAGATACGATTTCCTCATCCCGGTTTTCGCTGGTCAGGGCCGATCCAAAACCTATCTTGAGTGCTTCTGCCTGGTTTTTAATTATGGAGCATCCTTCTTTGATATCTTCCGTTATTACGTTTCCTCCCAAAGGGATAACAGCCGTATGACGAATAATATCATCCTGAAAAATGGCAATATCAGTGGTACCGCCACCAATATCTACCAAAACCACTCCGGCCTCCTTTTCTTCGGCGCTGAGAACAGCCTCAGAAGATGCCAAAGGCTCCAGGATAAGATCATCTATCTCCAGACCTGCCTTGGTTACACATTTTTCGATATTTTTGGCTGCTGCAAGCTGACCGGTTATTATATGAAAGTTTGCCTCCAGGCATCTACCCGACATCCCAATGGGTGCCCTTATCCCCTGCTCATTATCAATAATATAATCCTGGGGGATTACATGAAGAATATCCTCACCGGGAGGCAAAACCAGCTTGTACATGTTTTCGATGAGCGAATCAACATCTTTCTGATCAATCTCTTCATCAATAGAGTTTCGCATAATATTTCCCCTGTGCTGTAAGCTGCGGATATGCTGACCTGCAATTCCAACATTTACAACCCTGATTTCAACTCCTGAACGTTGTTCTGCCTCAGTAACAGCAGCTCTGATGGAGTCAACAGTATGCTGGATATTGGCTACCACCCCCCTGCTGACTCCCAGCGAGGGACTCTTGCCAAATCCAAGTATTTCGATTTTTCCATATTCATTTTTCCTGCCAACGATACATGCAATTTTCGTTGAACCAATATCTAAGCCTACAATTATTTCGGAAGGTACCATAGCAGCATTTTATTTAGAACAAACAACCTGATTTTTATATTGTAAATTAATTCTTTTGTAACTTCCCCATCCAACGTGGGTAAGCCCGTTTATGTAAAACTTCATCAGTTTATCAAATTTTTCTTCCATCTCATTGACATTGCCAAACTCAATTATATGCGCGCCATTGCGTGGCACCAGTTCGAACTGCCCCTGCCTGGTAACATAAATCTGATCAATCCATGCATGCAGAAACTCATCATTTCTGATGTACTTTACCAGTTCGTTAAGCTCCTTCAATACATTATCCGATGAAGACAATTCTGTACTGTTTTCAAACTTACCGATAGAAACACCGGGAGAATACCTTGTATTTACAAAGCCGGTAACAACCAATACCCGTGCGGTATAAGACCCGCTTGGTTTCATTAGCTTACCCCTGGTGTCAATATAAAAAGTTTCATTAACCCTGTTTATCACCCTGGCTATAGGAACTCTTTGCCTGATATCTACATTCAAATGCCCGTCAATGGTTCTGTAAACCCTGCTTTTATCAACATAATACATCGTATTGACAAGCTCCTCAATACGATTGAGAGAAATATCCCGGAACTTTTTCCCTTCAAGGGTATCCATAATGGAATAGACCTGTTTCACAACAGCATTGGAATCCAGAAAGGATAAACCTCCTGAAGTGTCAATATTGACACGAAAACTGCGACATGGCATTGACTTATTGCTCTCCACAGCAAACCCAAGCAGAATAAAAACCCCTGCTGGCAACAAGATATAAAATGCTATGACGGCAATTCGTTTTATCATTTTTTCAATAGTTCTTTGATCGGTTTCACAAACTTGTCTATATCACCTGCCCCCATTGTAATGAGAACTTCAAAATCGTTTTGCTCAATAAACTTCAGCAGTTCATTGTCGTGCAAAAAGTGCTTTTCAGCCTTTTGTATGCGGTCAGTAATAATCCGGGCACTAACTCCCTCAAGGGGAAGCTCCCGGGCCGGGTATATATCCAGAACGACCACCCTGTCCAAACGGTCAAGAGCTTCAGCAAATCCATCAGCAAAATCTTTGGTGCGTGAAAATAGGTGAGGCTGAAACACACCCGTAATCTTCCTGCCGGGAAACATTTCAATGGCTGAATCAATGCAGGCCTTTATCTCACGGGGATGATGAGCGTAGTCATCGATGTAAACAACCTTATCGGTTTTAAGAATAATTTCAAATCTTCTTTTCACACCCCGGTAGTTGGTTAGTGCTGCCTGAATATCCTCCCATTGAATTCCGGCATTGAGCGATACAGCAGCAGCGGCAAGAGCATTTTCCAGATTGTGCCTGCCGGCACCTCCAAATTTCACAGGAATACTGTCTTTGCCATGTTTCATTTTACAGGAATACTTGCCTTCAGAGATGGTTATATCTTCAAGGGTATAGTCAGCAATTCCAGCAATACTATAAGTTTGCTGACCGGGAACAATCTCTTTCAAAATACCAATGTTTTGGTGGGTAAGTAATACGCCACCAGGCTTCAGATTTTTGACAAACAGTTTAAAAGTGTCTTCCACCTGCTCCATAGAGCCATATACATCAAGATGGTCAGCATCTACAGATGTTATTACTGTAATATTGGGGTGAAGATGCAAAAAAGAACGATCATATTCGTCAGCTTCAACAATCACATAGTGGGGGCTACCCGACACAACGAAGTTGGTATTGTAATTTGTACTTATTCCCCCTGCAAGGGCCATAAAATTCATTCCTGCAGTTTTGAAAATATGGGCAAGCATGGTTGTAATGGTTGTTTTGCCATGGGTGCCAGCAACGGCAATCGTAAAATTGTTTTTTGCAATAACACCCAGCACATGTGCACGTTTGTACATGGGGACTCCGGTTTTGAGCAGAAATTCAAACTGTTGACTGTTCTGCGGTATAGCCGGGGTATAAATTATCATATCAAGATTTTCCGGGATAAGTCCGGCCCTGTCTTCATAATTGATATCAGCGCCTTCCTTCTCCAGTTCAAGTGTGAGGTCGGTTTTTGTGCGGTCATAACCAGAAACGTCTTTACCCAGCCAAAGAAAATACCTGGCAAGGGCGCTCATGCCAATCCCACCGATACCTAAAAAATACACTTTATTTACATTGGCTAATTCCATATATACAGATATTTATTTGATTAATCCCAATGCTACACTGGCAATAGTTTTGGCAGAGTCCTTATAATATAGCCTGGTAATGTTCTCTTTAAGCTTATCCATTTTCTTTTCATCACCTATCAATTCAAGAATTTCATCTCCAAGTTTTTCCCTCACCTGATTGTCGGGCAACAAAATGGCGGCATGCATATTTACCAGTGCCATTGCATTTTTTGTTTGATGGTCTTCGGCCACGTTGGGAGAAGGAACCAGCACTGCGGGTTTGCTCAGGGCACAGATCTCACTGATGGCGATAGCTCCGGCCCTCGAAACTACCATATGGGAAGCCGCAAAAGCAAGGTCCATCCTGTCGATAAAAGTATGAATACTCAAAGCTTCTCTGCCAGCAGCTAATCTCCCGGCTTTTTCTGAATAAGACTTACCGGTTTGCCAAATTACCTGCAAATCCTGTTCAAGCAAACGATCAATATGTTTTTCAACAGCCTCGTTGATACTCAAAGCTCCAAGACTTCCCCCAACAATCAAGACCACCTTTTTCTGCGGGGAAAGCCCAAAGTATTCAAATCCTTCCTTCACCCTGTTATGGGCATCAAGAATATCATGCCTGACCGGATTCCCGGTAAGATAAATCTTACTGGCAGGAAAGAAACGTTCCATCCCCTCATAAGCAACGCATATTTTATCAGCGCTTTTAGCCAGCAATTTATTGGTGATTCCCGGATACGAGTTTTGTTCCTGAATCAGTGTTGGCACTCCAAACCTGGCAGCGGCTCTGACAAGGGGTCCGCTGGCATAGCCACCTACACCTATAACCAACTGGGGCTTAAATCGTTTGACAATATTTTTAGAGCTTACAATGCTATCGCATAATTTAAAAGGCACCTGCAAATTCTTCCAGGTGAGTTTACGCTGTAAACCCGAAATATTCAAACCAATAATTTGATATCCGGCAGCCGGTACTTTTGTCATTTCCATGCGTCCTTTGGCTCCCACAAAAAGAATGCGGGCATTGAATACCTTTTCTTTGATAGCATTGGCAATGGCAATGGCAGGAAACACGTGTCCACCCGTACCCCCACCGGCGATGATAATTCTTATGGGATCAGACTGCAACATGCTCTCCTCCTTCCTGTTGATTAACTTCTTCTACTTTACGACTTACACTTAATATGATGCCAATGGCAAGACTTGTAAACCACAACGAGGTGCCCCCCATGCTCAGCAAGGGCAAGGGCTGTCCTGTTACCGGCAACAAGTCAACTGAAACAGCCATATTGATCATGGCCTGAAATACCAGGCTGAATGTCAATCCTGCGGCAAGGAAAGCTCCGAAAGTGCCAGGGCTCCGGTGGGCAATTCTCACCCCCCTGAACAAAAGTATCAGGTAAAGCATCACTACGGTAAAGCCGCCTATAAGGCCATACTCTTCTACAATAATGGCAAAAATAAAGTCGGAATAGGCTTGTGGGAGAAAATTTCTCTGAACCGAATTACCAGGCATTTTCCCGGCTATCCCTCCGGTAGCTATGGCAATTTTAGCCTGATCAGACTGGTAAGTATCTGCGTTTTCCCGGTCTACAAATCTTTCAATCCGGCTTTTCCAGGTATAGAATCTTCCTGTTTCGGGCGAATTAAGCAGTACAACAAGGAATATGCTCAAGAACACCACCCCAATAGCAATCATGGCAAAAATGTACTTCAGGCTGATCCTGCCAATAAACATCAAAACAATGGAAGTGGCAAAAAGTATCAAAGCGGTAGAGAGGTTGGCAGGCAGAATGAGCGCACACACTATCATTACCGGAAGTATTACAGGCAAAAACGAAGCTTTGAAGTCTTTGATCTGTCCTTGCTTTTTGGTTAAAATGCGGGCAATATACATGATAAGGGCAAGCTTGGCAAAGTCTGAACTCTGGAAGGTAACATTAATTACCGGTAGTGTAAGCCAGCGATTGGCTTCGTTGATGTTGGTACCCATTAATAATGTCAGTAACAGCAAGGGAACAGCAACAAATAATGCAAGTTGCGAAATCCGCGAATAGTAGGTGTATTTGATTTTATGAGCAAAATACATCAACAACAACCCAAGGATCATAATCACAGAATGCCTGATAAGATAATACTCTGTATTACCTGCCTGAAACCGATAGGCAAGGGTTCCGGTTGAGCTGTATACAGCCAGGAGAGAGAATAGAGACATGAATGCCACTACAAACCATATTACTTTATCTCCTTGTAACCTATTGAGTAAAGACTTCATAGAATGGGTTTCTGTTGATATTTATTGCTTGCAAGAAAACGCCAATTGCTGCGTTATGCTTGCCTTCAGCACAGTCATTTACGAAAAGTAAACTCCTGTTTTTCAGTCTTCGCAAGCCTTGCACTTGACGCTTTCTTATCAAGCACAAGTAAAAATGATGAGTTTTCTTGCTGATACTATTTAATGCATTGTAACCGGCTGTTTATTGAACAACCTTTAATCTCTGTATTCTTTATCTGAGTTTATAAATCAAATACTTTCTGTTTAAACTGACGCCCGCGATCT
>RECE01000297.1 GCA_007694165.1 Bacteroidota bacterium | reverse complement strand
TAAAAAAACTCTTGCTCATGATCTATTTTGACGAAATGCTGCTTTTTTATTTGAAACCACCTTTTTGATGGATGAATGCAATTTGAATAGTTTTGCCTTCATTCATAATGTCTGTATCTCATTTGGTATATTTCCTTTTTTGTGCATAGATGCTAAGGTTATTTTTGTTGCAAATTATTATTTCATTAAAAACGAATAGCCATGAAAACAACAAAAATTTGCCTTACGATTTTTACTTGCTTTTTTTTATCCCTGTTTGCCGCCATGTCTTCTCCCAATGAAGGATTGGATAAAAAAGTTGACTCATTGCTGTTGGCGCACTATGGGGCTGAGGGTCCCGGAGGCGCTATCGCTGTGATTTCCGGAGAGGGAGTTGTGCTGAAGAGATATTTTGGGATGATGAACCTGGAAAAGAACCAAAAAGTGGATGAACACACCCTTTTCGATATTGCCTCTGTTGCCAAGCAGTTTACTTCCTTTGCCATATTAATGCTGGAGCAGAGGGGACAGCTCGACCTGGATGTCGACATCCGCAGGTACATTCCTGAATTGCCTTCCTATGAACATGAAGTGACCATTCGGCAATTGATGCACCATACAAGTGGTGTTCCTTCTACCGATGTCCTTAGACTTATTGCCGGTCTGAGCCTGGATGAAACATGGACCCAGCAGCAGGAAGTTAAAATCCTGAGGTCCTACCCGCATCTGAACTTCCCGCCCAACAGCGAGTATTTGTATTCCAACGGAGGGTACTCTTTGCTGGCCAGTATCATCGAAAGGGTTACCAGCCAAAAGTTTGATGTCTTTATGCAGCAACAGGTCTTTACCCCGCTGAAAATGAGCTCAGCAATGGTTTTAACAGAGCTACCTGCCGACAGTTCTTTTTTTGCAGTGGGCTACAAAAAGGAGGAAGACGGGTATTTACCCTTCAGCAGTATGAATGATTTCAGCTATGGGGGAGGAAATATTTATGCCAGTATAGATGATATGATTCAATGGTCGGGCAGCATTCTTAATCCCACAATCCATAACCCTGCTTTTTTTGACAGGTTACAAAAACCACAACATATGCTGGATAATGGCGATACCATTGCCTATACCAATGGTTTCTTTGCCCGTTCTTACAAAGGACTGCCCATGACCGACCACAGTGGGGGTGTCCCCGGTTTCAGAAGTTTGTTGATGTACTTTCCTTCAGAGCAAACCATTATCGTTTACCTGGGCAATCTGGAAAACAGTAGTTTTCGCAGCCTGTGCAATGCAATAGCAGAAATGATGTTTGGAGAAAAGTTTGTTGAAAAACCGGTTGTTCCGCGCGTTGCCGTTGAATTTGTTGTGGAAGAAGTAAAAAGATTTGAAGGGAATTACCGCCTGCCCGATGGTATGGAGCTTGGCTTCCAGCTGGATAAAGATACCTTCTGGGTTGTTGTACCCGGGGGTGAACGTTTTCAGCTTTTTGCAGAAAGTGAGAATCATTTTTTCCTTAAAGCCTTTAATGCGCAATGTACTTTCATTGTTTCGAAAGATGGTAGTGTAGATGAGATGATTTGGCACCAGGGAGGAAGTAATCATGAAGCCCGGAGAGTTGCAGAGACAGTTCCTTTCATGGAAGAAGAAAAGGTCTTTCTTTCCGGAATTTTCAAGCCTGAAGGGCTGGATGCTCAATACCGGATTGTTTATGAAGATGATGTTTTGACCTTATATCTGCCCGATACATTTTCAAAATACCTGGGTTTTGGAGAGTCAGAAATGAGCCATATTAACGGTGATAGTTTTTATTTGCAATATCTTGGGGTAATTGAATTAACAAGGGACGGGAACGGGCACATCGATGGTTTTGTATTGCTCAACCTGGGACGGTTAAGGAATGTACCCTTTTCGAAAATATGAGCAGATAGATAATCATTCAGTTAAAGGTTCCAATTCTCCTGCTTAAACATACAGCCACACCCATGCCATTACTGCAGCAAAGGCCGAAATGGGGCCAGCAAAAATAAAGAAGATGCCCCCCGTTCTGAACTCCTTTTGATCAATCATGCCGGTTGCATAAGCAATGGCATTGGGTGGCGTACTTACCGGCAATAACAGTGAGCAGGAGCAGCTGATGGCCACAATTACCGGCACTGCAATGCCAAAAGGTGAAGGCAGAGTTATTGCAAGAGGAATAAGTATTGATGCAGCTGCAGTATTGCTCATTACATTGGAAAGCAATACTGCTATCATGCTGAAAAGAAATGCAACCACTGCAATGGCTACGGGCAGGTTGTTGATTTTATTCATGATAATATCAGCAAGTCCAACATCCACCAGGGCAATACCCAGAGCAAGACCACCGGCTACCAGCATAAGCGTATCCCAGGGTAAAGACCTTACCTGCTCTGAATTGATAACCTGTGTGAGGGTCAGAAACAAAATAGGAACTGCAGAAGTGGCAGCAACAGGGATGCCGTGAAGAGGCTCTGTAACCCACAGTCCAACAGTAACAATCAGGGTTACGATTACTGCTTTGCGCTTCATTGGGTCAATCTCTGCATCACTTTGAGGAAGCAGAGATAAGTCCAGTTGGGTGTCCTTAACCTTGAGTTTGCTTGAAAGGTATTTGTAAAACAAAAATACAAGCAACAATCCAAGGGGCGTACCCACCAGCATCCAGTCGATAAAAGTAATATGGATGCCCTGTTCCTGCAAGGCTCCTACGGCGATGGCATTGGGTGTACTGCCGATGATAGTGCCAATGCCTCCTACCGAAGCAGCGGCAGGAATGCCCACCAGCAATGCTTTTGAATAATTGGATGTTTTGCCCAACAGCTTTATAAGGGGTAAGATGGAAGATATCATCATGGCTGTAGTAGCAGTGTTTGACATCACCATGCTGGCAATGGCAGTTACCAGCATAAGACCCATGAGCAATTTCTCGGGCTGACCACCAAACTTGCGAATAGTGAAACGAAACAACCAACGATCCAGTTCTACCTCTTTCATTCCCTGCGCCAGGAAAAAACCACCCAGCAAAAGCCAGATAACATTACTTGTCCAGGTTTCTACATATACATCTACAGGAGCAGTTTCGCTGATAATGTAATCCGTTCCGAAACCAAATACCAGCATGATAATGATGAAAATCCCAACTGCAAAAGGTGGGATGGCCTCAGTAACCCATAGACCAATGGAGAGAATACCCAGGAAAAAAACATAATCTACAGGTGTACCATAGCCCAATTGACGAAAAAAGTATGTAATTATCAGTGCGATGACGAAGTTTCCGATGAACGAGGAGGTGTTGAACAGCCATTGAAGTTTGACCTTTCTGTACCATTTTTCTGCAGCATATCTTGAGTCACTGGTAGACATAACTATTTGTTTTTAAAATACGTTTCAGTTTAAGGGTTTCAGGTAATTCTGAAATGTTAACCCATTATCTCCTCTCAAAAATAAAAAAAAGAGTGATTAAATCAATTAACATTTTTTGCTTTTAAAGCTTTTTTTGTTGAAACTGAAAAACAGAAAGGGTGGCAGCATTATTCCTACTCAAAATTAACCTTTAGGTATTTGCTCAGAGAGACTTTAAAAGATCGACATCTCCGTCAAAGTAGTAAACTCCTCCAGAAATTTCATCCCTCTGTAGGAGTTTCCTTTTTTGTTGAGTTTCGGGCTCCAAACAGCGATACAATAGTGGCCGGGATATACTGCCACAATGCCTCCGCCCACGCCACTTTTCCCCGGAAGCCCGACCCTGAAGGCAAAGTCGCCCGATTCGTCATACAGTCCGCAGGTTTGCATGATGGCGTTGGTGCGTTTGACCTGGCTCGGAGTGAGTAACGGTTTGGAGGGAAGTGTTTTACGGCCACCGTTGGCCAGGAAAAGAAAGGTTTGTGACAACTCTTCACAGGTAAGCTCAATGGAGCACATTTTAAAATAGAAGTCCAGCACATCGTCACAATCGTTGTGAATGTTGCCAAAGGATTTGATGTAATTGCACAAGGCAATATTGACAAATCCTGCTGATTTTTCAGATTCTACAATGTGTTCGGAATAGCTGATGCTTGCATTGCCTGCAATATCTCTGACAAATTGGAGGAATTCTTCCCGCGCATCACCCAGGGCGCTCATCAGAATATCGCAAATTACCAGTGCTCCGGCATTGATAAGCGGATTTCGTGGAATGCCCTGATCACTTTCCAGCTGCACCAGCGAATTGAATGCTGTGCCGGAAGGTTCATACCCCAGTCTTTTCCAGATACTCTCTCCTCTTAACTGATAGGCAAGACAAAGCGTCAGAACTTTGGCAATGCTTTGAATAGAGAACTTATCCCGGGTGTCTCCCACACCAAAACTTTGGTTGTTTACGGTAGTGAGATTCACCCCGAATTTCTCCGGATCTACTTTGGATAACTCAGGGATATAAGTAGCTGTCGCACCCTGATTCTCTCCCTCTTTGATTTGGGAATAAATGGTTTCCAGTATTTTCTGGTAGTTCATTGCCTGAATCTTTAAAATGTCGATAGAGATGGCTGTTGCAATCAGATGAGCAGGTCAATGATGTCCAGTAAATCCGGGTTTACGGTTTTGTGCAGTTTCACGGTTTTGTTCAATGGAACATGGGTAATATCATTGTCAGCAATTCCTACCATGATACTTCTCTGGTCGTTGAGCAAAGCATCCACCGCAGCAACACCCATTCTGCTTGCCGTTACCCTGTCGTAAGCGGTTGGACTTCCTCCACGCTGAACATGCCCGAGAATAGAGACCCGTACATCCAGCTCGGGAAATTTGCTTTCCACCAATCTGGCAATTTCCAGCGTATTGCCCTCTTTCTTACCCTCAGCAACCATAATGATGCTCGACTTTTTCTTTTTTCCCTGGTCAGCGAGGAATGTCATTAATTTGTCAACCTGTCCGTCCAGCTCAGGGATAAGGATTGCCTCTGCACCGCAGGCAATACCGCTGCGAAGGGCAATAAACCCTGCTTCACGTCCCATCACTTCCACAAAGAAAACCCGATCGTGCGAACTGGCGGTATCCCGAATTTTGTCAACCGCATCTACTACATTATTCAATGCAGTATCGTAACCAATGGTATAGTCAGTGCCGTAAAGGTCATTGTCGATCGTGCCCGGTATTCCAATTACAGGAAAATTATGTTCTCTTGATATCAGGCTTGCTCCGGCAAAAGAACCATCACCGCCAATAACCACAAGGCCGTCTATCTTGTTTGCTTTCAGGTTCTCATAGGCTTTTGTCCGGCCTTCTTTCTCCCTGAATTCAGGGCTGCGGGCGGTTCCCAGGATGGTGCCCCCGGTTTGTATGATTTTGCTAACGTCTGTCGATTTTAACTTTATAAACTCATTGCTGATAAGACCCTTATATCCTCTCAATACTCCATAAACATCCAGCTTATTGGCAATTCCTGCCCTTACTACAGCCCTGATGGCTGCATTCATCCCCGGTGCATCTCCTCCTGAGGTCAGCACTGCTATTCTTTTCATTTTTTCCATTCAGATGAGTTTTTTGATTGTTATTATTAAGATGCAAAGTTAATGATTAAACAATAATTGTATGCTTTGAGTATTTCACATTGTTCTTCAGTCAATTTATTTTTGTAACTTAGTAGTATAAAAGCTTGCTAATCAATAAATCCTGTAATATTGACGGGTTATGTGAACTTTTCCATTACTTTTCCTTTATATAAGTGAATATTTTGGTGTCTTAATTTTAAACCATAGATTATATCATGAGCAAAAAAGAGTATTACGATTCAGAAAACAGAGAATGGCTGGAATCGCTTGAGTATTTGATTCAGCATGAGGAGCCGCAGCGTGTTCGCGAAATTCTTGCATTGTTACAGAACAAAGCCCACAAAGAAGGAATTGTATTCCGTTGTCCGGGCAATACCCCCTACATCAACAGTATTTCTCCACGGAAAGAGGTTCCGTTTCCCGGCAGCCGTGAAATCGAAAGGCGTATCAAAAGCCTTATCCGATGGAATGCAATGGCCATGGTAGTAAGAGCCAACCTGGAATCCGAAGGGATTGGCGGTCATATTTCTACCTTTGCCTCTTCAGCCACGCTGCTCGAGGTGGCATTCAATCATTTCTTTAAAGGGGGCGACAAAGACGAACCTGCCGATATCGTTTATTTCCAGGGACATGCATCTCCTGGTATTTATGCCCGTGCTTTTCTTGAGGGGAGGCTCACTGAAACCGACCTGCACAATTTCCGTCAGGAATTGCGCAAAGAAGGCGGCCTTTCTTCGTACCCGCATCCACGGCTAATGCCCGATTTCTGGCGTTTTGCAACGGTTTCGATGGGGCTTGGACCTTTGATGGCTATTTACCAGGCACGTTTTAACAAGTATTTGGAAGACAGAGGGCTGAAGGAGAAAACAAAACAAAAAGTATGGGCCTTTATGGGTGACGGCGAAATGGACGAACCCGAGTCGCTGGGTGCCATTACCGTTGCCAGCCGTGAACAGCTGGATAACCTCATCTTTGTGGTGAACTGTAACCTGCAACGCCTCGACGGTCCTGTGAGAGGAAATGGAAAAATTATCCAGGAGCTGGAAGCTGCATTCAAAGGCGCCCGATGGAAGGTAATTAAAGTAGTATGGGGAAGCGATTGGGATCCCCTGATTGCCAGAGATGATTCAGGCGAATTGCTGAAAGCTATGGAAGAAACACCCGACGGACAATTCCAGAAATACGTGGTTTCTTCGGGCGATTTTATTCGTAAAGATTTCTTCGGACGAAGTGAAAAGTTGCTGAAACTGGTTGAGGATTACTCCGATGAACAATTGGAAAAGCTTAACCGTGGTGGACACGATCCCAAAAAGGTTTACAATGCCTATCAGCAGGCAGTTAACTATGAGGGTGGTCCTGTAGTAATTCTTGCTCAAACCATCAAAGGGTATGGTTTGGGAGAGGCCGGCGAGGGAAGGAATATTACCCACCAGCAGAAAAAACTCAATGAAGAAGAATTGTTGAGCTTCAGAAGTCGGTTTGGGATACCCCTCTCGGATGAAGAAGCCAGAAAAGCTCCTTTTTATAAACCTGCAGAAGACAGCGAAGAAATTAAATACCTTAAAAAACGCAGAGAGGAGTTGGGAGGATATATGCCCAAAAGAAATTCCGATTCACCTCCTGTTACTTTGCCCGATGAGAAGATTTATAAAGAGCTGCTGGAAGGATCAGGCGATCGTGAGCTTGCCACTACCATGAGTATGGTAAATCTGATGACCAAAATGATGGCTGACAAAAACATGGGTAAGATTGTGGTTCCTATTGTCCCTGATGAATCCAGAACCTTTGGTATGGATTCCCTCTTCCGCAAATTTGGTATTTACTCTCACGTAGGGCAAAATTACGATCCTGTTGACAGAGATTCATTGCTATACTACAAGGAGGCCACCGATGGCGCTATCCTTGAAGAAGGCATCACTGAAGCAGGCTGTATGTCATCATTTATTGCAGCCGGCACCTCTTATTCTACGCACGGAATCAATATGATCCCGATGTTTATCTATTATTCCATGTTTGGTTTCCAGCGCATTGGTGACCTTGTATGGGCTGCTGCCGACATGCGTGCACGTGGTTTTATGATTGGAGGAACTTCCGGTCGTACAACCCTGGCCGGAGAAGGTCTGCAGCACCAGGATGGACATTCGCACATGATTGCCATGACCGTTCCCTCGGTAAAAGCCTATGACCCTGCTTTTGCCTACGAACTGGCGATAATTGTAAAAGAAGGTATGAAACGAATGTATGTGGACCAGGAAGACCTGATTTATTACATCACTGTGCTCAATGAGAAGTATAAAATGCCGGCTATGCCCAAAGGAGTGGAAGATGGAATTCTGAAGGGAATGTACAAGTTTAAGAAGTCCACCAAAAAGAAAGGTGAAAAAGTTCATCTGATGGGAAGTGGAGCCATATTGAATGAAACCCTCAGGGCAGCCGAAATGATGGAGAAAGACTACGATGTAAGTGTGGATGTCTGGAGTGTTACCAGTTACAAAGAACTCTATGAAGATGCCCGCGAAACCGATAGATGGAACAGGCTCAACCCTGAAAAGACCCCTCGTTTGACCTATATCGAAAAATGTTTTGATGGAGACCAAGGACTTTGTCTGGCTGCGCTTGATTATATGAAAGCCATTCCATTGATGGTAAGCAAATGGTTCCCCGGTGGACTCACCGCACTGGGTACCGATGGTTTTGGCCGAAGCGACAATCGCAGGGCTTTGAGAGATTATTTTGAAGTGGATGACCGCCATATTGCATACGGGGCACTCCATAGCTTGTTCCTGCAAGGGAAGCTGGATAAGAAAGATATCCTGAAAGCCAAAAAGGACTTCAAAATTGACAGTAATAAACCTAATCCAACGGAAGTATAAATCAATCAAGATATGAGCAAAGAAATTAAATTACCGGAAATAGCCGATAATGTTACCACAGCAGTGGTGTTGGAGATCCTTGTTTCAAAGGGAGATAAGGTGGAAGCCGATGATATACTTGCTGAAATGGAAAGTGATAAAGCAAGCTTCGAACTTCCTTCTGAATTTGCCGGTGTAGTGAAAGAGATAAAGGTAAGTGAGGGCGATGAGGTAAAAGTAGGACAGGTGATGTTCGTTATTGATGACGAAGCTGCCGGTTCCGATGATGGCGGGAAAGAGAAAAAAGAAGCGCCTGAAAAGAAAGAAGAAAAAGCTGCACCGAAGGATGATTCCAAAGATCAAAAGGAGGAAGATACTTCAGAACAGGAAGAGAAGGATTCTTCTGAAAAGAAGGAGAAACCGCAGGAAAAACAACCTGCTGCTTCACCATCCTTTGTTTCTGAGGAGCCTGCAAAGTCAGCATCCCACGTTCCTGCTTCTCCCGCTGTAAGAAGACTTGCCCGTGAAATAGGTGTGGATATTACCCAGGTAAAAGGCAGCGGACCTGCTGAGCGCGTCACTGAAGAAGACGTAAAAGCCTTTGTCAAAGAGCTTGTTCAGAAAAAATCAGCCGCCGGATCCGGAATCGCTGATGATTTCCAGCTGCCTGATTTTTCCAAATACGGTGAAATACGCAGGGAAAAGATGGATACCATCAGGAAAATTACTGCCAAAGCCATGTCAGGCTCCTGGCAGAATATCCCTCATGTATTTCAGTTTGACAAGGCCGATGTTACCGAGCTGGAAAAATTCAGAAAGGATTATTCCAAATACGTGGAGAAAAAAGGTGCTAAGCTCACAGTAACAGCCATTCTCTTGAAACTTTCGGCGGTAGCCCTGAAAACTTTCCCAAAGTTCAATGCCAGCGTGGATATGAACAATGAGGAAATCATTTACAAGGATTATGTAAATATTGGCGTTGCCGTAGATACTGAAAGAGGTTTGATCGTACCGGTCATTCGTGATGTGGATAAAAAGTCCATCACAGAATTGTCTGTTGAGCTCAATGAGCTGGCCGAAAAAGCCCGCACCAAAAAAATCAAACCTGATGAGTTGCAGGGAGCCAACTTTACCATCTCCAACCTGGGAGGCATTGGCGGAACCCATTTCACCCCCATTGTCAACCGGCCCGCAGTAGCCATTCTGGGTGTATCACGCTCGCAAATGGAGCCTGTCTGGACGGATGGAGAGTTCAAACCCCGTATGATGCTTCCGCTTTCTCTCTCTTACGACCACAGGGTCATTGATGGTGCTGATGGTGCCAGATTCCTCAGATGGCTTTGCGAAGCCATGCAAAATCCTTTAGTGACGATGTTTTAATGTTGATATAAAATGGCAGATAAAAAACAAGTAATCGTATTAGGAGCCGGACCCGGTGGCTATGCCGCCGCGTTCCAGGCTGCCAATCTCGATCTCGATGTAACCCTTATAGATCCCAAACCCGATCCGGGTGGAGTATGCCTGTTTCATGGCTGTATCCCCACCAAAGCATTGCTGCATATTGCAGCGGTAAAAGACGAGGCTGCCAAGGCTGCAGACTGGGGCTTAAGCTTTGGAGAGGCAAAGGTGGATCTGGAAAAAGTACGAAGCTGGAAACAGTCGGTGGTAAAACAGCTCACGGGCGGATTGGGCCAATTGGCCAAAGCCCGTAAGGTGGAATATCTTCAGGGAATGGCAAAGCTTACCAGTAAAAACACCCTGGAGTTTACTCCCGTTAAAGGCGATAAAAAAGAAATTGAATTTGAAAAGCTTATTATCGCTACCGGTGCCTCTCCCACGGGATTGCCGGGTGTTGACTTTGATGATGATGTGATGAATGCCGAAATAGCCCTGGAGCTTAAGGAGGTTCCCAAACGCCTTCTGGTGGTGGGAGCCGGTTATATTGGGCTGGAAATGAGTGTGATTTACAAAGCACTGGGCTCAGACATCACCATCGCCGAATTTACCTCCGATATACTTCCCGGGCTCGACCAGGACCTTCGCGATGTATTCAAAAAAGAACGCAAAGACCTTATGCAAAATACCCTGTTCAATACCAAAGTTACCGGTGTTACCAAAAAAGGGAAAAAGCTTGAGGTAGAACTGGAAACTAAAGAAGGCAAGAAAAAAGAGTCTTTTGACAAAATTCTGGTAGCCATTGGCGGACGTGCCAATACCAAGGGTATTGGTCTGGAAGAAGTAGGCATTGAAACCGATGACAAGGGTTTTGTGAAGGTAGATTTGGTGAGGCGTACCAATGTAGATAATATTTATGCCATTGGAGATGTTGCCGGGCAGCCCATGCTTGCACACAAAGCTTCGCATGAAGGACGTGTGGCTGCTGAGCATATCGCTGGCCATAAAACTGCCTATGAACCCAAAGCTATTCCTGCAGTGGTATTTACTGATCCTGAAATTGCCTGGACAGGTTTAACTGAAGCTGAAGCCAAAGAACAAGGCAAAAAAGTAGAAGTGGCCAGATTTCCATGGGCCGCCTCCGGCAGAGCTATTACCCTGGGATTGAAGAATGGCCTTACCAAACTCATTATCGATCCCGAAAATGATCGCATTCTGGGTGCCGGATTTGTTGGCAAAGAGGCTGGCAGTATGGTGGCTGAAGCTACCCTTGCCATTGAAATGTCCGCGGTAGCCCGTGACCTTGAACTTACCATTCACCCGCACCCTACGCTTTCTGAAACTATTATGGAAGCTGCGGAAGTGTATTTCGGACACGCTACCCATATTCACAAAAAGAAGAAGAAGTAATTTTCTCATTTTTATTGTATTACCCAATCACGCCGGGAATCATCAGGTTTTCGGCGTGATTGTCTTTTTGAGCAAAAGTTTTTTCTCTCATTGTGGCCCCCCTGCATAAAAAATACGGATATTTGCATCCGGCAATTTCCTCATTATTACTAAAAATACAACGCTATGACTGCACTTGAAATCGACAACCTGGATTTTGATTTTCTGAACCCCGATGATTATGATGAGTTAAAAGTTGCTCTTCGGGAAACTTATTCAGAAGACCTTAACCCCTGGTGGGAAGAGGAAAAGATAAAGAAGCTTTCCGAAATTTTTCAGGAAGGGCAGGTAGCCATCAAAGTAAATGGTGAAGTTGTTGCCTGTGCACTTTCCATCATTGTAGATTATGACAAGTTTTCTGACAACCATAACCTGAAAAAAATCACCAAAAATTACTCCTTTGATACCCACACCGACGAAGGAGATGTGCTTTATGGGATTGATATATTTGTAGTGCCCGAATACAGAGGCCTGCGTTTGGGTCGCAGGCTTTACGACTATAGAAAAGAGCTATGCGAAAAATACAATCTGCGGGGGATAGTGGTAGGAGGACGTATTTCCGAATACAAAAAGCACCATGATGAGCTCACTCCCAAGCAATATATAGAGCAGGTAAAAAGGAAAGAAATTGACGATGAAATCCTCAACTTTCACACAGCCAACGACTTTTATCCTTCCCGGATTCTGAAGTCTTACATGGAAGGGAGCGACAGCAAAAATGAATTTTCTGTGCTGCTGAAATGGGATAATATCTACTTTGAGAAGGAGACAGACCAGGTTGAGACCAAGAAAACCGTCATCAGGCTCGGCCTTATTCAATGGCAGATGCGTCCCTACAAAGATTTGGATGAGTTGATGCAGCAGGCTGAGTATTTTGTGGATGCTGTTTCTGATTATCGTTCGGATTTTGCCCTTTTTCCCGAATTGTTCAATGCACCGCTCATGGCGCAATACAATAACCTTTCGGAGCACGAAGCCATCAGGCAGCTGGCCGATTATACCGAAGAAATCACCGATCGATTTTCTGAACTGGCCATTGCTTACAATATCAACATCATTACAGGCAGCATGCCCGAGTTGCGCGACAATGCCCTTTACAACGTAGGATATCTCTGCCGGCGCGATGGTACCCGCGAACGATACGAGAAAATCCACGTTACACCCGATGAAGCCAGGGTATGGGGTTTGCAGGGTGGCAATCAGCTGAAAACCTTTGATACCGACTGTGGGAAAATTGGCATCCTTATCTGTTATGACTCCGAATTTCCCGAGCTTAGCAGACTGCTCGCCGATGAAGGGATGGATATCCTTTTTGTTCCCTTCCTTACCGATACACAGAATGGTTTTTCACGCGTAAGACATTGTGCCCAGGCAAGGGCCATAGAAAACGAGTGCTATGTCGCCATTGCCGGTAGCGTAGGCAACCTTCCCAATGTGCACAACATGAACATTCAGTATGCCCAGTCCATGGTATTTACACCCTGCGATTTTGCTTTTCCTTCCAATGGAATAAAAGCGGAAACCACTCCCAACACGGAAATGATCCTAATCGTGGATGCAGAAATCGACGCCCTCCGTGAGCTCCATGAATTTGGCAGCGTGCGCAATCTCAAAGACAGAAGGAAAGACATCTTTCAGCTCAAAAAACTGGTGCGCAATGTTGTACCTCCGGAAAATAACTGATATTGCATTGAATGGGTATAATGTGCGTTTTTCTGAGCGTTTTATTGTGTGAAGCAAAAGTTTAATTTCATATACTATTTCCCTGGTGAGATTCCCGGATGCCAAGGTAGATTCCAAATAAGGCAGACATAAACAATACAAACAAAAAGAAAAGAGCATACCCCAGAATCACAACAAGAATAGTCTTCCAGAGTGTTGTTCCAAAACGCTGCCTGTAAAAGTAGTGGAATGCGTATGTGTAATACACCTGAAAGATGATCGCTTCAACTATGTTGAAGGATTTTGCCCCAATTAAAAAGGAAACTGGTAAAGTAACAAGCTTGTAAAATCCAATCTGGGCTCCAATGTATGTATTGACTACCAGATGTTCCATGTAATTGTAATTAAATTTCCTGAAAAACAGGAAACTCATCCAGGCAAAGAAGAATATGCCGACGGCAGACCATACACTTAGCTGATCAATAAAGTAAATCTGGAAATACATTGCAAAGTCATAAGCATCATCTTCTGAAAGGCTATCCATGTAATCATCAATGTAATTGGCATGTGTGAAACGAAAATAAATGAAGTAGAAAATCCCTGTAATCAGGATGTAATATTTTGCAGCACTCAATAGTTTTTCCCTTTCGGTTCCAAGATACCCCCGTAATGTTTCTCCCGGTGCAAGGGTAAGTTGCTTGATGGTGTAAAACAGCCCTTTGTTTACAAGCACTACATCAAGTATTTCTGCCAACACTGATTTTCCGCTGAATCGTTTATAGGTTTTCTCTTTCCGAACCTTTATCTGGTCTTTATCTTTCCATGTATTTGTCGGGCTCATAATGGTTTTTCTTATAAAGTTACGAAAAATGTATGCTTTTGAAAAGCAACGATCAATCCTATGGTATAGAATTGATTGTATTTCTTTTATGAGTGATAGAATTAATTGATTCCATTTTGGATTAGGCCTTGCGACTGTATAGATTTCTCACCCGCAAGCGGGTTCGAAATGACAAGGCACCCCCCCCCCCCCCCCCCCCCCCCCCCCCCCCCCCCCCTCTCTTAAACACCAAATGCCTGTCTTTTCGACCGAAGGGAGAAATCTGTCTTTTTTTTGGATGAAGCATTTTCGATAATTCACTCACAACTATTTCATCATTTTTTGTCTTCCATCTATATAGGAACTATAAATTAGAATCATTGCTAAAACTAAAACCTCCAGGTCACTATTCCTTACCTACAATTGCCTCAATAGCTTTTTGTGCCAGTCTTTCAGAAAAACCGGATACGAAAGCTATGGCGAAATAATCCAGGGGGTCATTGATGGAAAAGTTGAAAAGCTGTATATTTTCGGCTACGGACGATTTGAGTAGCAGAAAAATGAATAGGGAAAACGAAGCACCTACAAAAACTTTGCTCAATGTTATGATTGAGTTGCTGGATATTTCGGCGATCTTTGAAAATTTTGTGGAATACCGGGTAAACAAGATGGCGCTTGTAATGGCACCAAGAAACCCGAATAGCAAAACCCCTGTAATCTGACCAGACATTTTCATTTTTTCGCTATAGTGTTCACCCATCTGTTGGTGCATGATAGCAAAATAAACAATAATGGCGATGATAAAGGTAAGCAGCAGAAAAAAAAGCAGTTGAAACATATTTCTTGAAAGGGCATTTTTATAATACTGATTGTTGTAATGTTCATCCTTTAGTTCTGTTGCCCTGATAAGGAGTGCTGGCGAGGGAATCTTTTGTTCTTCTTCACTTCCCAGTATTTGCAAAATAGAATTATGACGCCATTCGTTGAGTTTACTGCTTTCAATGCGAAGTTCAGAAGCCCTTGACAATCGTTCCTCATCATTCATGGCGTTGATTGCGAGTCTTTGGGCTGTATGAAACGTTTTCCAGCCTTCATCAATTTTCATTTTCTCTAAGTGCTGCTCCGACTTTCCTATCAGTGCCCTGGCCTGGATGGCCCATTGAGCATTTTCGCTGTCTGTTTCTGCTATTCTTTTTTCCAGCTGTGGTTTGTAACATTGCAGATCGCCTGCCAGCCTGGTATACCTTGGGATGTATTCTGTAGAGCTAATCCGTGCAAAAAACGCGTGAAGTCTGGTTTTCAT
>RECE01000090.1 GCA_007694165.1 Bacteroidota bacterium | reverse complement strand
TTTGGACAATGTCTGCAGCTTCTCATTGGCCCTTTTATCGAGGTCGAGTCTTTCGAGCCATTGCATGGCCTCCGATCGGGCTGTTGACGGCTCCATACCCCTGATGGATGCCAGGTACACCAGGATGCGCAAAACCGGTAGATCCAGGTACAAACCCCTTTCTTCGGGAAGATACCCCGTAAGGGTAGGTTCGGGCAATGCGGTGGTTCGGCCGTTGAAATTCCAGCGAATGGAGCCACTGTCGGCCCTGATGATATCCAGCAGCATGCGCAGGGTAGTGGTTTTTCCCGCACCGTTGGGGCCCAGGAAAGCAAAGACATCCCCTTCTTCCAGTTCGAAGGAGATGTCTTTTACTGCATGCACTTTCTTAAATCGCTTGTTGAGGGAGTTTACTTCAAGAAATTTTTTTAATGACATATTGGAAATGTTTGTACTAAAATTCTGCTTTTGGATTCTTATCTCAAGATGTTGCTTTCCTTGCCAAACCATTTGGCACAAAACACCACCGAAACCGCCGCCAGTCCTATAAGCGAAACCACAGTCATTAAATAGTGGGGAATGTGAATGGTTCCGGCAATGATTTCTTTGGTGGCCAGGGTGATATTTACAATGGGTATAATTGCTGTAATGGCATTGTATTCTACTCCGGGAATCAGACCCAGTGCAGCAGGGATAATGACCAGGAAGGTAAGGGGGGTTACAATGCTCTGGGCTTCTTTGAAGGTTTTGGCATAAATGGTGAGCGGCACCAGCAACCCTGCAAAGAAGATGCTCAAAGGAATGAGCATGACCATGAGCAGCAGCACGAAACTAAGGGTGAGGATGCCCATTACCACCGACATGATAAAATCTGGGAGTCCGGCAGACACCTGCAGCCCCACAAACAGACCCAGCACAGCCAGCAGGGCAGAGATAAGACCGGTAAGGGCTATCACGGACATTTTGCCGATGAGGATTTCAATACGTGAAACCGGTGCTGTGAGCAAGGTTTCCATGGTGCGTCGCTCTTTCTCTCCTGTAAACAGGTCGATGGCGGGGTACATGGCGCCGGTAAAACAAAAAATGATGAACAGGTAGGGAAGAAAACCGCCTGCCAGCTTGCCAATCATTTCCTGGCCGGTGGCTACGTTGACCGATTCTGTGCGGAAGGGTTTAACAAATGACTCTGACAGACCCTGCTCTTCCAGCCGGTGCTCCACCACTTTCTTCTCAAATGCCGACAAAATGCGTTCAATTCTGTCTTTCCCTGTAATGCGGGTGCCGGAAAAGTACAGACTCACAGAGGTGGATTCAAAGTTTTCCAGGGATTGCCCAAATCCTTCAGGGATATACAATCCATAAAGAATGCTATCGCTGCGCACCAGGCTCTCCAGTTCCGCTTCGTCTTCAATGATAATCAATTCCATGCGTTCCTGTGCCCGGAAGAATTCCTCCAGCTGGCCATCACGGTCTTTGCTTACAAATCCGATTTTTACGGTTCTTTCCTGCTCTCTCTCCATCACCGACATCTGCAACCTGCTGGAGGCAATGAAAATGATGGGAAAAACCAATACAGGAACCAGCACCATGATGATGATGGTTCTCTTATCCCTCAGGGTATCAAGGGCTTCTTTCATGAAAATGGTAAATATATTTTTAAACATAGGTGTTGAAGTTTTTTTGAAACAAGAAAAGGAAATTAAAAATCTGCGGCAGGGGGTTAAACCCTCTGCATCACATAGCTTCAGCTTTTTCGCCTTGCGTAACAATATGAATAAATTCCTCGGTGAGGTTATCGGTTACCATTTGCTTTCGGAAATTTTCCATGGTGTCATTGTAGAGGAGTTTCCCGTTGTGGATGATGCCCAGGTCGTCGCACAGCAAATCCACCTCACTCATGATATGGGAAGAAAAGATTACTGTTTTGCCCTGATCCTTGCAGTCGCGGATAAGTTCGATGATGTTTTTGGCGGTGATGACATCCAGTCCGGAGGTAGGTTCATCAAACACCACCACTTCGGGGTCATGGATCATGGTGCGGGTAATGCTTACCTTTTGTTTCATCCCGGTAGAAAGTTTGCCGATACGTTTGTTGGCAAACTCGTGCATGTTGAGCAGGTCGAACAAACGTTCTTTGCGATCTTCCAGCAGCCTGTTTTCCATGCCGTTGAGATGTCCGAAATAGCGGATCATTTCATTGGGGGTAAGACGTTCGTAGAGACCTGTGGTGCCGGTAAGGAAGCCCATTCTGGCTCTTGCTTGCGAAGGATCTTCGTTCAGATCGATGCCTGCTACTTTCACTGTGCCCGAGGTAGCTTTGAGGATGGTGGCGATGATCCGCAAGGTGGTGGTTTTTCCCGCTCCGTTGGGTCCCAGAAGGCTGTATACCCTGCCCGGCTTGCATTCGAAGCTTACGTCGTGAAGCACTTTCAGGTTCTTGTCTTTTATGCCCAGCTCGTCACGCTGCTTTTTGCTTAAAGGAAACTCTTTGGATAAGTTGCTGACTTCTATCATAGATGAAAAATATTTTGAGTGAAAACATAACATGAAAGTTAGTCGGCAAAAGGGGGAAATTGTTACATGAAGGGGGGGAAATATTTTAATTTTTAGTCAGGGCATGAGAGATTTGCAAACGGGTTTGAAGTCAAGCGCTGGTGACGGGGTGACTACAGTTCACCCCGCCACTATAGTAGTAATCAGGTTTGAAGTCGTATGGGCATGATAAAAATAGCCCCCCGCTAAGCGGCATTTAACTTCGTTGAGCTCCCTACGGTCGGTTGTAATGCCGCTTTGAACATCGGATAATTTGTAATTATCCATTTGGTGAATTTCCGAAATAATGGATTACATTTTTGGATGGGTGTTTTATTGTTTTTTTACTATGGCGTTGAATTGCAAACGACTGAAAGGAGCTCAGCAAAGCTAAATTCAACTGTGTTTCGAGCGGAATTGCAAATTCCGCTTAGCGCGGATAGGAAGCGGAATTGCAAATTCCGCTCAGCGGGGGTTTTTAAAACCTTGGAGGTTTTCAAAACCTCCAAGGTTTAGTCTGCGTTTGTTTACAAAAGTCCCAGCTCCAGCATGGCGGCATCGCTCATGTTGTCTTTGCTCCATTCGGGTTCGA
>RECE01000195.1 GCA_007694165.1 Bacteroidota bacterium | reverse complement strand
GGTGGATCCACTCAAAACCCTCACCCCCGATCACAACACCATTTTCCGGTTTAAAGACCAAAACAAGCATGCTATCAGAAAGGTCTTCAGGGCTAAGGTGCAGATTGCAAAGAACTTCGACCTTATCGGGGGACAACTCATTGCCGGCGACAGCAACAAGTTAAGGGCTCATCCTGACAAAAATGAACAAGATTTTCATCCTGGCAGCCACCATGGACAACCCTGTTAAAAACATCAAATATTTGTTTTTTACATTTATATTTGGGGAAAAATTGGCTCACAAATGACTCATTAAAAAAAACTGCCACATTGTATCCTGGCAAATATAAAACAACGAAACGGCAACATGGCATTGCCAATTCTGCAGCTGCGTGACAGCCCGCAACGCCTTCATGGAACAAAGCTGAATAAATCCGTCTCGCCAAAGGCGGGATGGCTAAGGCAGACACGTTGGGGCGCACATGCTAAAAATGGCATCGAACATATTGAAAGTAACAGACAAGTTGAACTGAAATAACTGAACGTGAATTTGATTGCATTTGTTGATACTGAAATTGAGCCAAAGAGCCGGGAAATTCTTGACATTGGAAGTGTCAAGGGTGACGGAAGTTCTTTTCACAAACCTTCGGTTGGTGAGTTTGTCCGGTTTCTAAACGGGACGCACTTCATCTGTGGGCACAATATTTTAAATCACGATATAAAGTATATCGGCAAAGCTCTCAATGATGCCGGAATCCATTCAGCAAATATCATTGATACTTTGTTTCTTTCTCCGTTGCTTTTTCCAACCAAACCCTATCATGCTTTATTAAAAGATGACAAACTCCAAACTGAAGACATAAACAATCCCTTGAATGATTCCATCAAAGCGAGAGATTTGTTCTATGATGAAATTGCCGCCTTCCGGCAAACTGACGAAACGCTCAAACAAATATTTTATTTGCTGCTGAATGACAAAACGGAATTCAGCTCCTTTTTTAGTTTCATCGGATATATAACCGAAGGCAAAGAACTTGAAAGGCTGATTCACCAAAAGTTTGAAAATGAAATTTGTAATCAAGCTGACCTCACGAAAATAATTTCAGAACACCCGATTGAACTTGCTTACTGCTTATCTCTCATTAACTCATTTATTTGCCATAACAAAACACACTCAATCACACCTCCCTGGGTGTTGAGAAATTATCCCGAAGTTGAACCGATAATGTTTCGCCTGCGAAACAAGCCTTGTGTAAGCGGTTGTCAGTATTGCAACAATGCTTTAGACATCCATAAAGGCCTGAAAAGATTATTTGGTTTTGACTCGTTCCGAACTTATGGTGGTGAACCACTGCAGGAAAAAGCAGTGAAAGCCGCTGTTGACAACAAATCAATGCTTGCAGTGTTCCCAACCGGTGGCGGCAAGTCAATCACGTTTCAGATTCCCGCGCTGATGAGCGGAGAAAATACAAGAGGTTTGACGATTGTAATTTCTCCTCTGCAATCTTTAATGAAAGACCAGGTTGATAATCTTGAAAAAATTGGAATCACTGATGCCGTGACAATAAATGGCTTGCTTGACCCCATTGAGAGAGCAAAATCATTTGAACGAGTTGAAGATGGCTCGGCATCCATACTCTACATTTCACCTGAATCATTGCGTTCAAGGACGATTGAGCGATTGCTTTTGGGTAGAAAGATTGTTCGTTTTGTTATTGACGAAGCACACTGCTTTTCTTCATGGGGGCAAGATTTCAGAGTTGATTATATGTACATCGGTGATTTCATTAAACAGATTCAAGAGAAGAAAAATCTTGAGGAAGAGATTCCGGTTTCATGCTTTACAGCAACAGCAAAGCAAAAGGTAATTGAAGATATCCAGGAGTATTTCAGAGAAAAGCTTTCTCTTGAACTTGAATTATTTACCTCAAAAACATCCCGGACAAACCTCCAGTACAAAATTTTTGAAAAAGGAGACGAAGAAGAAAAATATCAGAAAGTACGAGATTTAATTGAGGAGAAAAACTGTCCAACAATCATTTATGTTTCAAGAACCAGAAAAGCCTATCTCCTTGCTGAACGGTTAACGAAAGATGGCTTTAATGCCAGGCCATATCATGGAAAGATGGACAAACAAGAAAAGTCCGAAAACCAGAATGCTTTCATCTCCGGGGACGTCCCCGTAATGGTTGCCACTTCGGCTTTTGGGATGGGGGTTGATAAGAAAGATGTTGGCATGGTGATACACTATGAAATTTCCGATTCGCTTGAAAACTACATTCAGGAAGCGGGGAGAGCAGGCAGGGATGAAAATATTGTTGCTGACTGCTTCGTGTTGTACAATGAAGAAGACCTCAGTAAACATTTCATCCTGCTGAATCAAACCAAGCTTTCAATCAAAGAAATACAGCAGATTTGGAAAGCGATAAAAGATATTACACGATTCCGTTCATCCGTTTCAAATTCCGCCCTTGAGATTGCGCGAAAAGCGGGCTGGGACGATAATGTAGTTGAGATTGAAACAAGAGTAACCACGGCAATTGCCGCATTGGAAGATGCCGGTTATTTAAAGCGGGGGCAGAATATGCCAAGAATTTTCGCCAACAGTATCCTTTCAAAGAATGCGCAGGAAGCAATCGATAAAATCAACACTTCCCAAAGATTTGAGGAGAAACAGAAAGAAAAAGGAATCCGAATCATCAAAAAGCTTTTTTCAAGCAAAAGCAGGAAACAATCAAATGAAGAGTCTGGCGAATCAAGAATTGATTACATAAGCGACCACCTGGGAATTGTAAAAGAAGAGGTGATAGACATTGTCAATCTTCTTCGTGAGGAACAGATTCTGGCTGATGCAAAAGATTTGACGGCCTTCATTAAGAAAGGAGAAAATATAAATCGCTCGCTCAATATTGTCGAATCATTTGGCAAAATTGAGAATTTCCTTTTGCCGGTTATTGAAGAGCAGGAAAAAACATTGCATATCAAAGAGTTGAATGAGGAAGCCGAACAAAAGGGTTGCATTGATGTATCTCCCAATAAGATTAAAACACTTATCAATTTTTGGGCAATAAAGAACTGGATTAAGCGACAGAATATAGCGTTTTCTAAGAATCACATTGTGGTGCTCTGCCTTCATCCCAAAGAGATATTGAAAGAGAAATTGGAGAAGCGTCACGTGTTGGCAAGATTCATTGTGGAATATCTTTATGAGAAAAGCAATGTGAATGCCACCAAAGATGAAGTTGAAAAAGAAATAGTATGGGTTGAGTTTTCAGTTCATGAATTAAAAACCGCCTATGAAAATCACCAAAGCCTTTTTAAACTTAGCATCGACATTAATGACATTGAGGATACACTCTTTTACCTTTCAAGAATTGATGCAATCAAGATAGAAGGTGGTTTCCTTGTGGTTTATAACCGACTGACCATTGACAGAGTAGAGCAGGACAATAAGAAACGATATAAGGTTGAAGATTATCAAAAGTTGAATCAGTTTTATGAAAACAAAATTCAGCAGATTCATATTGTTGGTGAGTATGCAAAGAAGATGATTTACGACTACAAAGATGCTTTGCAGTTTGTTGATGATTATTTTCAGTTGAACTACACTTCGTTTCTCAACAAATATTTCAAAGGAAGCCGACAGAATGAAATCAAACGCAACTTGACACCTGCTAAGTTCAGGCAGCTTTTCGGAGAACTTTCGCCAACGCAATTGAAAATCATAAACGACAATGAAGCGAAATACATTGTTGTGGCGGCTGGACCTGGCAGCGGAAAGACAAGAGTGTTGGTTCATAAACTTGCTTCTCTTCTTTTGATGGAAGATGTAAAACATGAACAGTTGCTCATGGTAACCTTTTCAAGGGCAGCAGCAACGGAATTTAAAAAGCGATTACTGAAACTCATCGGTAATGCAGCCAACTACATTGAGATAAAAACATTTCACTCTTACTGCTTTGACCTGCTGGGTAAGGTTGGAAGTTTGGAAAAGTCGGATGTGATTTTGAAAAATACGATCGAGAAAATAAAGAATAAAGAAGTGGAGACAAGCCGCATTACAAAAACCGTTTTGGTTATTGATGAAGCACAAGATATGGATGAAGATGAATTCAATCTGATAAGTGCTTTAATGGAACAGAATGAGGAAATGAGGGTAATTGCAGTCGGTGACGATGACCAGAATATTTATGAGTTTAGAGGCGCCAGTTCAAAATATCTTGAACAGTTTATTCAGGTGAACAAAGCCGCAAAGCATGAATTGGTTGAGAATTACAGAAGCAAAAGCAATCTGGTTGATTTCACAAATATGTTTGTAAAGCGTATTCAGCATCGATTGAAAAACACCCCCATCATTGCCAGGCAAACTGACAATGGAAAAATAAAATTGTTTCAGTACCAAAGTCGCAATCTCATTACCCCACTTGTGCATGACATACTCACAACCGGACTTGCGGGAACCACATGCGTGCTCACAAAGACAAACGAAGAAGCATTGCAAATCACAGGGCTGCTTTTGAAGCATGGAATGCAAGCCAGGTTGATTCAGACCAATGACGCTTTCAGTTTGTATAACCTTTATGAAATCAGATTCTTATTAAGTCAACTGAATTTATCTGATGATGTTTTTATCATCAGCGATGATGTTTGGGCAAAGGCAAAACGGGAGTTGATAAACAAGTTTCGCAACAGCACAAAGCTGGAATTAGTAAAGAACATCATTAAGGATTTTGAAGCCACCAATACAAAAAAGAAATACAAATCTGATTTGGAAGTTTTCATTCGTGAGTCCAAATTGGAAGATTTCTTTAATGAAAACGGAGAAACTATTTTCGTGTCAACCATTCACAAAGCAAAGGGAAAAGAATTTGACAATGTTTTCCTGATGCTTGATGACTTCAATCCTGCGTCAGACGAAGCAAAGCGACAGTTGTATGTTGCAATGACAAGAGCAAAAGGGAATTTAACAGTTCATTTGAATTCAAACTTCCTCGACAATCTTACCGTGGCGAATGTAGAACGATTTAAGGATAGCGAAATTTACCTTCCACCAAAAGAGTTGGTAATGCATTTGTCTTACAAGGATGTCTGGCTGGATTATTTCATCCATAAACAGCATTTGGTGGCCCAATTAATAAGCGGTGATGAATTGACTTTGAATGGTGATGAATGCCTAAACCCTGAAGGACAGTCAGTTTTGAAATTTTCACAGCACTTTTTGAGACAAATTGAGAGCCTGAAAGAGAGCAATTATTTACTGAAAAGTGTGAATGTGAACTTCATTGTTTACTGGTTAAAAGAAGGAGAAGAAAAGGAAGTGAAAATTGTTTTGCCCGAACTTTACTTTGAGAAGGAACAGAATGGAGATTGAAAAATACAGTGGCTGGTACTCTGAATACAAAACAATGTCATTAATTCTGGGCTACTCATTCTATTAGATGTCAACCCATACTATGCTGCATCACCGGACAATTGACTTCCTTTGAATCCAGAATATTGGAATGGGCTGTGCATGATTGGAAACCTGGCCCGGGTCAATCTGGTATTCCGGGCATTCAGTTTTCAAATTCTTTTCCTGGCTAAAGCACCTTGATTTTAAACACCTTAAAATTTTGTGAATAAATTAAAATGTTTCTTATATTTGAACATCCGAAAGAATTAATTGCACTGATTAAGAGTTTTGTGTGAATGAAAGGGATGCTTTTATGAAAATATATAAATCAAGGGAAACAAACCAAACTTAAGGCCATGCAAAGAGAATATTTAATTTTGTCGTTCAGAACCATAGGGATTCTGGTGGGAGTTTTGATTCTTTTCAATAGTTGCAAAGAGGAGGAAATTCCCTTTTATAACCTTTATCTGGATGTAAATATAGAGGAGGCCGGCACTGCTGAGGGAGCTGGCGAGTTTACTATGGGAACAGAAGTATCGCTAAAGGCAAATCCCGCAGAAGGTTATGAGTTTGTGTGGTGGTCCGAAGGTGATTCTGTATTGAGCGAGCAAAGTGAGTTTTTGTTTGTAATGCCTGGCAATGATTTGGTGTTTACGGCCAATTTTCAAAAAACAGAATATCAATTGACGGTAAATATTGTGCCTGAAGATGGGGGCACGGTGGAAGGAGTAGGAGAATACTTCCAGGGAGATCCGGTTACCCTCGTTGCGACAAGCAATTCGTATTACAACTTTTTGTACTGGACTGATTTTGACGGAGAGGTTTTGACGGAAGATGCTGAATATTCATTTGTTATGCCTCTTGGTGACAAGGTAATAAATGCAATTTTCGAAAGACCAAAGTTTAATGTAAGTATTTATGCATCACCGGAAGTTTGGGGAAGTGTTGAAGGAGCTGGTTACCACTACTGGGGTGATGAGGTTAGTATCAATGCTAATGCCATTGACAATGTTTCGTTTAAGCACTGGACTGACAAGGATAACCAGGTGGTAAGCACACAGGAAACCTATCAGTTTATAATGCCTGAGGACAGTGTAAGTTTCACTGCATGGTTTGAGTTGAACGATGGATTTGTTGCAGACATTGATTACAATATTTACCCGATAGTAACCATTGGGAGCCAGCAATGGCTTGGTAAAAACCTCATGGTTTCCCGATACAACGATGGCACCCCCTTGCCTTCAGAACTTATGGGCGAACAGTGGCAATCAACCACGGAGGGTGCATTGAAGTTATATTCACATCAGAATATTTCCGGTCTGAACAGTGACGAAGAGGTTTTGCAGGCATACGGCTATCATTATAACTGGTATGCTGCAATTGACCCGGCGGGATTGTGTCCGGCAGGATGGTCTGTTCCTACTATTGAACAATGGCAAGAGCTCATTAACCATCTGATAGATGATCATGATATGGTAAACGAAGAGTCAGATGGTGAAGAGATTGGAGTGGGCAATGCCCTTAAATCATGCCGGCAAACAGTATCACCTCTGGGTGCTCCTTGCCAGACTTCTGCTCACCCAAGGTGGGAAACTTTTACCGATGATTTCCCGGATATATCCATGCAGGTTGGTCTTGATATCTTTGGATTTGCTGCATTGCCTGCAGGAGTCATCAATTTTAGCGGTAATGGACAAGATATAGGGGAGAGTGTCGGTTTTTGGTCTACGACTCCCCAAGACCATCAAAAAGCATACTTCTTTTCTACCGTTTATGTTTGGAATAATATGTCGCAAATTAGCAACTCAAAGTATATGGGATTGTCTGTCAGATGTATTAAGGACTGATGATATGATTTGCTGATGGGCCCAATACAGAAGATGTATTGAGCCAGGGCTTATGTGTAATATAAACCCAAAACCCACCTGTCATGAAAGTACTTTTATCGGCAATGATTATGATTAGTTGTAGCCTGGGGCTTCAATCACAGAATTACCATCCTTTCCCTCAGGAAAATGCTGTGTGGCATGCATTGGCTTTTCAATTCTCAGAATCAGATTATGATTACAATGAGATGTTTTCGCACAAATATTTGATCGATGGAGACACCCTCATTGAAAACCAAACCTGGACGAAAATATTTTTCACCAATCAATATTTGGGCGATGTTGAAATGCGGAGTGATATGAACTACATTGCAGCCATTCGTGAAAATGAGCATAAACAAATCCTTGCCAAATTTCCCGAGTTTCCCGAGTTTGTTTTGTATGATTTTTCATTGGAAGTGGGAGATACAATATGGTATGAATATATTGCTGCCAGTGTTGTAAGCAGCAATGTTCCTATGGTTATCTGGGATGAAGAGGATGAATACCTGCACTATAAGGTAGTCGTAGCTAAAGATTCTGTATTGTTAGAAAACGGACAATACAGAAACCGGTTAGTTCTTGAGAGTTTTCATTCAGGGTATGGAGATTTGCATATAATTAACCACTGGGTTGAAGGTCTGGGTTGTACCCGATGGTCTGGTTTATTTCATCCGATTATTGTTATGCGAACCGACAATGGAGATGGTATTACTTTTGCCTGCTTTATGCAGGATGAAGAAGTGATTTACTTAGACAACCCTTATTGCGATGACTGTTTGTGTGAGTCTTTTTCATCCATTGACTCATTTGATGATACTGAAGAAACATTAATTGTATACCCCAATCCCGCAAAGGGTTGGGTAACAATAAAAATCAGCAGCACCAATAGCGGAAACACAATTTTGCGAATGAATGATATTTCAGGGAACAAACTCTTTGAAAAACAAGTTCTAAACCAACCAGAGATAGCCCTTGATTTGAGTGGTCATAAAAGCGGTATCTATATCATTCAACTTTGGGGCCTGAACAACAGATTGTTGGATGCTAAAAAAGTCATTGTTGAATAAAGCTGAAGGATAAGAATGGCTTGCTACTATAATGAGATTTTATTATACTCCCCGGCAGAGCTAAAAATAACATTATGTAAATTGAGTTTGCAACGCAATCATCAACAAAGGATGTTTACTTTTGTGCAACCATTTAATTCCAGCAATCTCTATGAAACTTGCATGAGCACTGCGCTCACAAAAGAGAATGGATAAAGTCATTCATGTAAGTTCCATCTGACCAAATACTTAAATTAATTTTATCCAGATGAAAACAATCCTACACTACACAGGCATTATCCTCTTTGCTTTTATCGTATCTTCCTGTCATAACCCCCAAAAAGCTGATGATGGAAATGAACTTCCCCGCATTGCCATTGCCGGCATTGCCATTGAGTCCAGCACTTTTTCTCCTGCGGTAACGCATGAAGAGGCGTTCCATGGCAGGGTAGGGGACGAAGTATTCACTTATTATCCGTTTATGGAAGCAGAATCTCCTCTTCGCCGGCGTGCGCAGTGGTTTCCCACTTTCAGAGGGCATGCCATGCCGGGAGGAATCGTAACCCGTGAAGCATACGAGTCTATGTTGAATCGCATTCTTACCATGCTGGAGGATGCAATGCCTCTCGACGGGCTTTTCCTGGATATCCATGGCGCCATGAGTGTGGTGGGATTGGATGACCCTGAAGGAGATATGATTGTAAGAATCAGGGAGGTGATTGGCACCGACCCATTGATTTCTACCTGTATGGATTTGCACGGCAGTGTATCGCCCCGCCTGGCGCAAAATACGGATTTGATTACCTGTTTCCGCATGGCACCCCATGAGGATGCCCTGGAGTCGAAGCAACGGGCGGTGGAAAATCTGCTGGAAAGACTGGAAACAGGCAAGGGAAAACCCGGTTATAAGGCCTGGGTTCCTGTGCCCATTTTGCTGCCTGGAGAAAAAACCAGCACACGCATTGAGCCTGCCAAAAGTCTCTATGCGCAAATTGCACCTGCTACTGAACATCCCGGTATTATCGATGCCGCCATCTGGATGTCATACCCCTGGGCCGATGAACCCCGCAACCACGGAGTGGTGATGGTTACCGGAGATGATGAGAACGAAACCCGACAGCTGGCAGAGCGCCTTGCGCAGCACTTCTGGGATGTTCGCGAAGAGTTTGTTTTCGTGGCTCCCACTGCCACCTGGGAGGAATGTGTGCAGGCAGCGTTGGATAGTGACGTTAAGCCATTTATTATCAGCGATATGGGCGACAACCCCACAGCGGGAGGCGCCGGCGACGTTACCTGGACATTGACCCAAATCCTCAACAATCCTGTTTTTTATGAGGCCGATGCTCCTCGCCTGATTTATGCCTCTGTTTTTGATGAAGAATTTGTAGCAAAGGCAGTCGAAACTGGACAAGGCGGCCATATAGATGCTTTTGCCGGTGCCAGGGTTGATGACCGGTATGCTCCCCCGGTGAGAATCAATGGCACCATTCAGTCCATTTTGCATGGAGATCGCAATGCAGAAACAGAAGTGGTAATCAGGGTAGGCAGCGTGGATGTAATTGTTACCAAAAAACGGAAGGGATACCACCGCGAGTCCGACTTCACCAACCTGGGCCTCAATCCGCGTGAAGCCGATATCCTGGTGGTAAAAATCGGATACCTGGTCCCCGAACTCTATGAAATGAAAGCCGGCTGGAAAATGGCCCTTACCCCGGGCGGGGTGGATCAGCAGCTGGAACGCCTGGAATACCAGCGCATCAAACGGCCCATGTATCCGCTGGACAAGGATATGCAAACTCCTGATTTGTCGGTAAGGTTTATTCCTGCTTCTGATAGTATCCGCTATAATTGAATTGCAACCCGTGAATTCTTTCCAGCGCTTTAACAGCCAAAAGTATATATGTTGAATTTCTGGTTAATCAGCAGGTAAAAGATCAATGAGGAGAATACACGATTGCACAAAAAACATCCCAATATTCTGAAAAAAAAAGAAGGACTGCATCTGTAAATTAGCAGCCCTTCTTTTTTTTAGATTTTCAAAAGCAGATTCTTATCGGGTAACAACAAGTTTAGAGCTTTGAATGATGGAGTTATTATTTTTCATTACCACAAAGTAAATGCCCGGCTTAAGCGTGGAAACATTCAGTTCGAAAGAATGCTTGCCGGTTTGATGATACCCTTTGGCAACAGAAGCAATCCTTTGTCCTGCAAGATTCGTAATGCTAATGTCTATATCAAGGTTGTCAGGCAATGAAACCAACATTGCAGATTTCTCATTTGCAGGGTTGGGGTATATGCTTATGGATGCTGTGTGCGCCTCTAATGGATAGATATTGGTGACATCAGGCTGAGAACTAAAGGATACGCTGTCAATAAGCAATCCGAAATTATCATCAGAGACTCCCTGTATGGCGAAATAACCCTTGTCGAAAGGGAAGGAGTAAGAGTAGCGTGTCCATTCAACGGGAGCTTCTATATAAGTTTCACTATTGGTATCGATGGGAGCAAAGTCAGAGGGATCATTGCCGGTTTCAGATACCATAACCCTGAATCGATCCAGGCCATACATTGCCTGTATGGAACGCGCCCAGAAGGAAAATTCAATATCGCCATCCGCTGTTGTTGCAATGGGTGGAGAAATGATCCAGTTGTTATTGGGAGAATTTAATGAAGCCATACACAAAAGTGAGTTTGTCCCGCTATAGGCAAATTCTGTATTGGGCATTGGAGGCTCAGTAGCCTGGTTGTTAAATACAAAGAAGCCAGGAATAGATCCCTGGTTGGGATACACATATGTGCCCAAAAAGAAGGTAGAACTTCTGTTAACATTTATCACAGTCCAGTCGCCCAGATCGTTGGTAAAATCCTCAAACTCCCCGAAATCCTCACTAATAGTAGTGTAGGGCTCAATACTATTCACGGTAAAATCAACCGTTTGTTCATTTTCGTATTCGTCTGTAAGGATTACTGATACCGGAATTAACCCTGTAAATTCAGCATCGATTGTAAATAATCCTTTGTATTTTATTTCGCTTTCATATTCGGTTTTAAACAAAACAAAATCGTTTGGCTGCTCATTTATCAGGTATGTCCCCTGCACTGAGTCGGGCAATTCAGAGTCATCTGTAACAGTTAGGGTCAAATGCACGTGACTGCCGGAAGAAGTTAAACCACTGATGTAGCTCACCTGAGGTGGGTCGTTATCCTGAAATATTTCAAAAACAACATTGTCGAATGCTGCTCCGGCCGAAAATCCCCATTCAGGAGTATAGGCAAAGCCAATCTGAAGGCTGTTGATAAAAAAATCTTCAGACAGGAATAGATAGTGATGGAAGAAAACAAATTCTTCATTTTCTACGGTCGACGGTAATGCCTCTACCAATATTTGCCAGGGTTCAGTTTCCGAGGTTCTGTAAACTACTTCAAATTTATCTCCGAGCATATCCGTATGCATAAAATCAAAGCTCAAACGAACCAATGCATCCGGGTTTAGTTCTGACAAATCCAAAACCGGAGAATATGCCGTGTCCACTGCCGCTCCTTCAAGATCCCAGTCAATAATAAACAGACAAAACGTAGGGTTACCGGCACTACCACTGCCCTGGGGCGGAATTGCCAGGCCATGCCTGAATCCTGTTTCATTTCCTGTGATTGTCCATGACTGAACGCTTTCGTCAAAATCAAATACATACAGGGTGTCTGGTGTTTGGGCAAAAATATTCATGTGTATGGTCATAAACATTAACCCTAAAAAACTCAATACCTTCATCTTTTTCTTTTTTTTTATTCACAATGTTTTTGTAAAGTCTTTATTTATGACAGCAAAAATAATGGAAAAGCTTTACTTATATGCACACAAAATTAAATAAATATATTTGTGTATTGTTATTTGTGTACCTTTGCACCCTTGGTAAATCAAGTCTCAGTTTAATCAGAGAATGCCTATCAAGAAAAAGATTCCTTTTCACACGACCGGTAAATGGGACCCTTTCCAAAATTAATACTACCGGTCCTAATCAAATGAGAATACTGTAATACCGGATTATTCCTGGTAAAACCGGCATGTCAAAAAAACTTGCATTGACAAGGATGTGTCCTGTTTAAAAGGAAAATATTTGCATGCTTCGACCACAAGGTTCTGTAAGCTGCACCCGCTCATTCTTCTCATTGCTTTATACCTTAAAACATAATGACATTTAACGATTTAAATTTGACTGAGCCTATCCTTAGGGCTTTAAAAACTGAAGGATACACAATTCCCACACCCGTTCAATCCATGGCTATACCATTGATACTGGAGCGAAAAGATATCCTGGGAAGTGCACAAACCGGAACCGGGAAAACAGCTGCTTTTGCTATTCCCATGATTCAGCTCATGTGCGAAGAAAAATACAACGGACGTGGCAAGCGCGCCATCCGGAGCCTCATACTTACTCCCACCAGGGAGCTGGCCATTCAGATTGGCGAAAGTTTTGAAACCTATGGCAGAAACACCCCACTGAAATACAAAGTGATATTTGGTGGCGTAAACCAGCACGGACAGGTTAATGCCCTGCAATCAGGTATTGATGTTTTGATTGCCACACCCGGCAGGCTTCTTGACCTGATGAATCAGGGACATGTAAGACTCGATAATATTGAATTTTTTGTGCTGGACGAAGCCGACCGTATGCTTGATATGGGCTTTGTGCAGGATGTGAAAAAAGTAATTGCCAGGTTGCCACGCAGAAAACAATCCCTTTTCTTTTCCGCTACCATGCCCCCTGCCATTGTTAAACTTGCAGATACTATTCTTGTCAATCCATCAAGGGTTGATATTACTCCTGAAGAAACTACCGTAGAAGCTATTGATCAGGTGGTTTATTTTGTGGATAAGAACAACAAAAGACACCTTTTGAGAGATCTGCTGGAGAATACCGACATTGAGCGGGCACTGGTTTTTACCCGCACCAAGCATGGTGCCGACAGGGTAGCCCGTGACCTTAATAAGTCGGGAATCCGTTCGCAGGCCATCCATGGCAACAAATCACAGAATGCCCGTCAGTCGGCCCTGGCTGACTTCAAAGCACACAAGACCCGCATACTGGTTGCCACCGATATTGCTGCCAGGGGCATTGATATTGATGACCTTACCCACGTGGTAAATTTTGAACTACCCAATATTTCCGAATCCTATGTGCACCGAATTGGCCGCACCGGTAGGGCAGGAGCGAGCGGTAAAGCCATTGCTTTTTGCGATGCAGAAGAGAAAGAATACCTGAAAGATATTCAGAAACTTATCGGGAAAAAGGTTCCCGTGATGGATGGTCATGATTATCCTTTGTTGATCAATGAAGTAGAAAAAACAGTTTCCGGAAACCAACGCAACGGTCGCAACGGAAACCAGCGCAACAATGGAAACTCATCAAGATCTGGAGCAAAATCCGGTTCTAACGGATTCTCCGGTACTGCTAAAAATGGAAATAAATCCAACCGCAGACGCCATATAGCTGCTTAAAAAAACGAGGCTTTCTCAGAAGTCTTTACAATCTGGTCGTTGAGCATGTCGAAGCGCATTTACAACAATCCTTTCAACAGGTGTTGCAGTGAGCTTGCCGAACTACTCAACGGCCATATTTTTTTATCTCTCTTTCAATCCGGTCTTTCCCGTAGCCTTTGAATGAGAAATGATTGCAATTCTTTGTGCTCCTTGGGGAGTGAAATTTCCTTTATCTCTTCTTCTTTCGTGAGCACTCTGTGTGTAACGCCGGGAGCCAGTGCCATCATCGCTTGTTCATTCGGTGGCTCTTCTTCCATTACAATGGCCAGTTGTTTGAGGCTTTGTGCCGTTTGATGGTTTTCGTCTTTTTCAAGGGCTTTGTCAGCAAACAATGTTGAACGGTTGTTGTCGCCCAGTAAAAGCCAGGATTTGCTTATGTTTGCACGTTGTTCGGCTGTAAAAGACCGGCCTTCAAGCTTTTCGGTCAGTTCCTGCACTTCCTCCGCAAGTTCTTGATCATGGGGGCTGTTGAGCAGCTCTTCCTGCTTTTTTTTCAAGGTAATCCGGTCTTTGGAAACCGTTATTTCCATGATACTGGGATAGCCTATCATCACTATGGGGAAAATATAAAACAAAAACAGCTGCTTTATCTTTTCTTTTTTGATGATATAATACATTAAACCTACACTCAGAATCACAAACAGGAATATGCCCAGCAGGAGCAATACAATTTCATAAAGATGCAAACCGCTTAAAAGATCATTCATGGCTTCAGATTTTTGGTGAAAAAAAAATGAGCAATAGCCACTGAGGTTGGAGAGGGTTAAACAAATGTACAAAACAATTTTGATTGTCTCAAATAAGTCAATATGAAATTTGCAGGAGTATTATTTAATCCTGTCACCCCTGGTTACAGCACCGTGGTCAGACGACTTCAGCTCGTCCGACCACTAAGAGTGGTGCAAAGCATTATTAGTGGCGGGGTGAACTGTAGTCACCCCGTCACGTTTGGGTTTTACCGCTGGTGACGGGGCCACTCCAGGTGACCCTGCCACTATTTAACAGCACCGTGGTCAGACGACTTCAGCTCGTCCGACCACTAATTCTATGCATTAGCCCGGACGGGAGCTCAGAGTCCCGGCCGGGCAAGGGTTCTCGTCCGGTGGCGACTGGGGTTCGCCTCCGGACTAAATTCCTCCTTGTGACGGGGCCACTCCAGGTGACCCCGCCACTATTT
>RECE01000318.1 GCA_007694165.1 Bacteroidota bacterium | reverse complement strand
GTTTTTTCAGCACCCATTCTGCGGCTTTTGAGGCTCCCCCTGTGCCAAGGATCAGAGACCTGGCCGGCAGCTTAACGTTGTTACGCAGCAGGCTTTGCTCAAATCCGTATATGTCAGTGTTGTATCCTTTGGTATAAATTTCAGAGCCATGACGAAAAATTTTTATCGTGTTAACAGCTCCTGCCTCACTGGCAGATTTGCTTAACTCATCCAGGAAAGGGATAATGGCTTCTTTATGCGGGATGGTGACGTTGAGCCCCAAAAGGTTGCTGTTATGTTTGAGCAAATCCGGAAAAGCAGAGATGTCTTCAAGGGGAAAGGAGTGGTATCGGCAATCCCGGATGTTCTCTTTTTGGAATTTTCGGGCAAAATAACCCGCCGAAAAAGAGTGAGAAAGCGGAAAACCAATAAGGCCAAAAAGTTTTTCCATGATGGGTTACTTTTAGCGTTTTATTTTTTCTTCAGTTGATTTGCAGTAAAAAGGTCAAAAAGAAAAATCAGCAGAAAACCTAACAGGGCAAAAGCTGTAACTGTAAGCAAATGGTTGGGTTCTCCTGTGATTTCGGTATACTGAAACGGGGACACACTTTTTTCGATAAACGGCACTTTTTCACCCGCGGAGTTCAGGTGGTAGGAGAGAACTTCTTTCCATGGCCAGAGCTTGTTTAAAGAACCTAGCATAAAGCCTGTCAGCAATGCCATGGTGGCATTGGGAAGTCTTTTAAAGAACCAGGAAATGATATTGGAAAAGGAGATAATGCCCACTACACATCCTGCGGCAAATATCATGATGATGCCTATTTTGAAATCTTTTACTGCATTGAGGATAAACTCATATTTCCCAAGCAGGAGCAAAATAAAACTGCCGGAAATGCCGGGCAGAATCATTGCAGTAATGGCAATGGAACCTGAAAGGAAAATAAACCACCAGGCTTCGGGTGATGTGGCGGGTGTGGCTATTGTAATCCAGGCAGCTATGGCAATTCCAACCAGCAAAGTAACGACATTTATCGCGTTCCAGCCGGTGATTTTTTTCCCTACATGAAGGGCAGAGGCAATGATAAGACCGAAAAAGAATGCCCATACCATCTTCGGGTATACATCCAGCAGCCAGGATATGAGTCTTGCCAGGGAGAAAATGCTGAATAATACACCTGAGAACACAGCCAGCAGAAAACTGCCGTTGATGTGTTTCCAGGCAGCGGGTATTCCTTCTTTAAACAACAGCCTGAAAAATTCACCATTAACAGACTTGATGCTGTTGATGAGCTCTTCATAAATGCCTGTGATGAAAGCAATGGTTCCTCCCGACACTCCGGGAATAATATCAGCAGCTCCCATGCCCAAACCGCGGGCTGCAAGCAATGAGTAATCTCTGAAATTTCTTTTGGACATAGATAAAGTAACTTACCGGTTTTTTCCCCGGAGGGTTTATGTTTGAATTGTCATAGGGGGGTGACAGGATTTTATTGAATCCTGAATTTTTGGAATTCACCGGGCAGGACATCGAAAAATGTGTCACCACGCAGGCCCAGCCTCAGGGTTTCCAGGGGGATCATATCAGAAGGAGCAATATTTCCAAGGTTGACATCATGGCCCAGTAATTTGATGAACCATACCTGTTGTGATTTCAGAGGAGCTTCCCAGAGCAATTTTTGAGGGGGGATGTGCTTGAGAATTTCATTGATTAAGGCATCGTCTGCTTTGCCCGTATTCTTGTAGATTCCCACGTTGCCACCTTCCCTGGCTTCGGCAATAACAAAACTGCTTCCGGCCTCCAGCTCAGCCTTTATGTGATGAACCCACAGGCCGGAGTCAGTAAATACATCTTCCTCCTTGGCACCCACCTCACTCAGCACCGTCCGGTCTTTGGCAAACCTGGTTATCAGTTCACATTTTTTGCTGTGGTCCATGGCCATGCTACCATCAGATATTTCCACGCAGTCTATTTCGAGTTCATGAATAAATTTTTCATATTCAGAAAGGCAGTCTCTGATAAGGCAGGCTTCAAAGAGCGTACCGCCCAGAAAAACTTTAATTCCGGCAGCATGATAGAGTTTGACTTTTTCTTTGACCTTGTTGCTGACTATTGATGTGCCAAAACCCAGTTTGGCGAAATCAATCAGATGACCGGCTACTTCAATAATATTGGAAGCTTCCTGCAAAGAAAGCCCTTTATCCATCATCATTGTTACTCCTTTTGCACGAGGCTTTTCCTGTCTTTCAGGAAGGTGGGGTAATATCATGTGTTAGCTACTGTAGAGGTTTATCAGTTTATTGATATTCTGGTGGTCTTTCAGTTGGGGGTATTGTTCGAGCATATCTGTATGACGGTCAAAGTCCATGGTCAGGGCTTCTTCCATGAAAAATGCTCCTTCCTTGTTTTTTTCCTGCAGGTAGAGCAGGGCTGCCATCCTGTAATAAAGGTTTGGCCCCGGTGCTATTTCTTCGATTGCTTTCATGATGACTTCAGCAGCCGCTTCATATGCTTCCCGTTCAGCAAGACCATCGGCGAAATCTATCCTTACAGACTCTTCTTCAGGACTTGTGGAAATGGCCTTTTCATATAGGTCAGAAGCTTTGTCAATGAGGCCTTCCTGAAAATAAATATCAGCAAGGATGCATAAATAGGCTGTGTTTTCCGAATCAAGTTCAAGCCCTTTAATAATATGTTTGATGGCCGCTTTGGTATTGCCAAGTTCATTTTCACAAACTCCCAGTCCAATCCAGGCATCAGTTATTTCAGCATTTAGCCTGGTGGATTTTCGGTAAAACGCTTTGGCACTGTCATAGTCTTCAAGCTTCTCGTAACATTCACCAATATAATAATGTATGATGGCATCACTTTCGTCATCTTCTTTATCCAGAAGTGTATGGTAGGCATTGATGGCGTCAGTATGCCTGTTCATAAGGCTGTAGGTGTATGCGCAATGGAATATGGCCGAATTGTGCTCCGGATCTATGGCCAGGGCAAATTCAAAAGCTTCAAGGGCTTTTTCATACAACTCAGTGTTTATGAAAGAGATGCCCAGGTTGAACCATGCTTCAGTGGAATAGGGGTGCTTGTCAATAAGCTTACTGAAGAAGTCGATGCTTTCCTGGCTTAACGACAGCAAGTCGAAGCAGTAGGCAGCTTCATACATGGCAAGGTCATTTTCGGGGTTGACTTCAAGGGCTTTTTTCAGGTACTCAATGGTTTTGCTATAATTGCCCATGTTTTCATATTCAAAGGCAATGTTGCAATACACATAATCGGGTTCATCCGATTCAATAACAGCCTTGTTGTATTCTTCTATGGCTTTTTCATAATTGTGCATTTGCGAATAAATCGCACCACGGGTAAGGAAAATCTCAAAGTTGGAAGGTTCAAGAACCTCTACCTCTGAAAGCAATTCCAGCGCATGCTTTTCTTTGTTATCAGAGGCCAGAAGCTGGGCACGCTTAAGCATCAGGTTAATAGACGATGGGTGCAGCCGGCATGCATACTCCGCAATATTCAATGATTGCTTGTAATTGGCCTGTACCACATAATAGTCTATAATTTCTTCAAAATCCTCCACATCAAAATAGACGGATTTTTTGCGGTGGGTCAGCTCTTCCAGTTGCTGAACCTGCCAGGGGATGTTATCTATATTTTCTAGTGAATTGCTCATCTGTATGTATTATAGGGTGTCACAAAAAAACAACGCAAACTCTCAATTGTTCTCCTTTTAAATAACAATCAAAGAGCTTGCCAATATTATGACTGTGCAAAGTTAGCAAAAAACAATCATACCACTTTTTTATGTTTATAAGCACAGTTAAATGTATGAATTTTTATTTGATGGGATATGGGTGTTTTTACTGTTTTTTTCAACATGTTTTTAACAATATTTGGGCTGTGTGAAAAAACGGAGAATAAAAATTGGGCCTTTTAAACGATAATAATTGATAATTTTGCACAAAATCAAAAGTGTAGAAAAAGATGTTTGATAATTTAACGGATCGCCTTGACAGGGCTTTTAAACTGCTCAAAGGACAAGGTCATATTACTGAGATAAACGTTGCAGAAACCCTCAAAGACGTCAGGAAGGCATTGCTCGATGCCGACGTCAGTTTCAAAATAGCCAAGAGTTTTACCGAAACTGTAAAAGAAAAAGCCCTTGGAGAGAACGTGCTTACAGCCGTTTCTCCCGGTCAGTTGATGGTGAAAATTGTACACAGGGAGCTTACTTCGCTCATGGGTGAGACCCACGAGGAAATCAATGTTAAAGGAAGTCCGGCCATCATGCTTATTGCCGGGTTGCAGGGTAGTGGTAAGACTACTTTCTCAGCCAAGCTTGCCAACTATCTGAAAAAGAAGAAGTCAAAAAAAGTATTGCTGGTAGCTTGTGATGTTTATCGTCCTGCGGCCATTGATCAGCTCAAAGTGCTCGGACAGCAGATTGGTGTAGAGGTGTTTTCCGATGAAGGTTCCAAAGATCCGGTGAGCATTGCCAGAAAAGCGGTTGTTCATGCCAAAACCATGGGTCATGACATCGTGGTGGTGGATACCGCCGGTCGTTTGGCCATTGACCAGCAAATGATGAATGAGATTGCGTCTTTAAAGGATAATCTCAGGCCCCAGGAGACCCTCTTTGTTGTGGATGCCATGACAGGACAGGATGCTGTAAATACTGCCAAGGCCTTTAATGACAGGCTTAACTTTGATGGCGTAGTTCTTACCAAAATGGATGGTGATACCCGTGGTGGTGCCGCCCTCACCATTCGCTCAGTAGTGGAAAAACCCATCAAATTTGTGGGTATTGGTGAGAAGATGGATGCCCTTGACCTGTTCTATCCCAAACGGATGGCTGACAGGATACTGGGCATGGGTGACATTGTTTCACTTGTGGAAAAGGCACAGGAACAGTTCGACAAAGACGAAGCCCGCAACCTGCAAAAGAAAATTGCCAAGAACCAGTTTAATTTTGACGATTTCCTCAAGCAGCTGCAGCAAATCAAGAAAATGGGCAATGTAAAAGATTTGATGGGAATGATACCCGGTATGGGCAAAGCCATGAAGGATATCGACCTTGAAGACGATGCCTTTTCCAGCATTGAAGCCATCATTTACTCCATGACTCCACAGGAAAGGGAAACGCCTGCCCTGCTCAACGGCAGCCGACGCAAAAGAATCGCAGCAGGCAGCGGAACCGATATACAGGAAGTCAACAGACTGATCAAGCAGTTTGAAGATACCCGGAAAATGATGAAAATGATGTCGGGAGGTGGCGGAAAATTCATGAATATGATGAAGGGTATGCCGGGAATGAGAAAGTAAGAATTCCTTGAATATACCCTGCCTTAGCGATGAAAATCATCCATCGTTGAAAGGTAAACAAGTCAGAGAGATTTTGTATAACAGTTTGAACCCTGATAATAAACCTACATTGAGATGAACATAATTGACGGAAAGAAGATAGCCTCAGAAATCAAACAGGAAATAGCGCAACAGGTAAAGGTAATGCTCGACAAAGAGGAGAGACCCCCACACCTGGCTGCCCTGCTGGTGGGAAATGACCCTGCCAGTGAAACCTATGTAAACAGCAAAGGGAAAGCCTGCAAGGAGGTAGGATTCGATTCGTCAACCTACAAATTTGAAAGTGATATTTCAGAAGAGGAATTGTTGGAAACCGTGCAGTTTCTCAATAATGATCCCGATATTGATGGATTTATTGTACAACTTCCTCTCCCTGAGCATATAGATGAACAGAAGGTAATTCTCTCTATCAGTCCACGAAAAGATGTGGATGGATTTCATCCCGAGAATGTGGGGCGGATGAGTGTTGGTTTGCCTGCATACATCTCTGCCACGCCCAATGGCATTATGGAACTACTGAAAAGATCCGGAATTGAAACTGCGGGCAAAAGCTGTGTGGTTCTGGGAAGAAGCAACATTGTTGGCCGACCCATCAGCATCCTGATGTCTCAAACCACCAACCCCGGCAATGCCACAGTGACAGTTTGTCATAGTAAAACAGCCAACCTGAAGCAAATCACTTCCCAGGCAGATATCCTGATTGTTGCCATCGGCAAACCTGAATTTGTTACTGCAGATATGGTAAAAGAAGGTGCTGTGGTTGTGGATGTTGGGATTCATCGGGTTGAATCCGACCAAACCCAATCAGGTTTCAGGCTAATTGGTGATGTGAAGTATGATGAGGTTGCCGCCAAAGCATCCTGGATTACACCGGTTCCCGGCGGAGTAGGGCCGATGACCATAGTCTCTCTGCTCATGAATACCCTAAAAGCACGTAACAACGAAATTTATTCCTGACATTGAGCATCTGCAAATTAACCAACCTTAGCGCGCAACAGCAGCAACAACTCGATGCAGGCCGGTTGCTGCCTGTAATGGAAATGTTTTATTCCATTCAGGGAGAGGGCTATAATACAGGTAAAGCGGCCTTTTTTATCCGAATCGGAGGGTGCGATGTAGGTTGTCATTGGTGCGATGTTAAAGAATCGTGGGATGCGTCAATCCACCCGCTTACCCCGGCAGAGGAAATCCTCGAAAACATACTGAAATATCCTGCCCAATCTGTCGTTATTACCGGAGGAGAGCCTTTAATGTACAACCTTGACTACCTTTGTGGAATCCTTAAGGAGAAAAATATCAGCATTTTCCTGGAAACATCAGGTACCTATCCGTTAAGCGGAACTTTTGACTGGATCTGTGTTTCCCCAAAATCGCAAATGAACCCGCGCCGTGATATGCTGCAACTGGCCGACGAGTTGAAGGTGATTGTTTATGAACCCGGTGATTTTGACTGGGCCGGAGAAAACCTACCCTATGTCAAGCAAAAGTGTATGCTTTACCTGCAGCCAGAATGGAGCAGGTATCAGAAGATGCTCCCCCATATAGTGGATTATATCCTCAACAATCCCCGATGGATGTTTTCCCTGCAGTCGCATAAGTTTATGAATATACCTTAAATACTACCCGCATATCTGCAACGATGAAGATTTCTTTCCCTATTTTGGAAGCAGAAATCTGAAAAATTCTTAGGTTTGTAATTGGATATGCTCACAATTGTTTTCAGGCATCCTCAAATTTAAATTTCAACCATGAAATTCCCTTTCCAACTTTTGTTTATTGTCTTTTTCGTTTTCACAGGATTGTTTGCTTCGCCGTTGCATTCGCAAACCGGTCGTGGCGAGTTGTCCACTGACAACAGCAGGGCGAAAAGAGCTTTTGAGGATGCTGTCCGCAAATACAATTTCAGGGATATTGATGGTGCCGTGGAGAGCTTCAAAGTTGCTCTGCGTCATGATCCTTATTTTATTGAAGCCTATATTGTAAAGGGAGAAATGCTGCAAACTGTAAACCGGCATACAGAAGCCATTGAGGCTCTCAAAATGGCTCTTCAAATCAATCCCGACTTTTTCCCCAACGCCATGTATTATCTTGCGGAGTCTTATCTTGCTGTTGGTGAGTATAAAAATGCCGCCCAAAATGTTGAGCGATTTCTGCAATACAGCAATATCAGCAGCAACATGCGTGAAAGTGGAGAAAAAATGGCTGATGCCCTTGATTTTGCGCTTCATGCCATTGCGAATCCTGTTCCATTTGATCCCATCAACCTGGGCCCCAATATCAATAGTGAGCATGATGAATATGCACCCACCCTTACTGCCGATGAACAAACCCTTATTTTCACAAGGAAGAAACCCCGTGAAAACAGAGATTTTCTTCATTTGGGATTTGAGTATGAGGATTTTTACGTGAGTGTGAGGGAAGATGGGATATGGGGACCTGCAGAAAATCTCGGACCACCCATCAATACCCAGAATAATGAGGGGGCTCAGAGCATTTCAGCTGATGGGAATCACCTGTATTTTACAGCATGCAACCGGCCGGGAGGTATGGGAAGCTGCGATATTTACTATGCCCGCAAAGCTGGTGAAGGATGGTCGGAACCTGTTAATCTTGGCCCACCTGTAAACAGTTCCGCCTGGGAATCACAACCTTCCATTTCACCGGATGGAAAAACACTCTATTTTATCAGCAACCGCAAAGGAAATCTGGGGAGAATGGACATCTGGGTCAGCACACAGGTAAGGGAAGGACGATGGTCTGAACCTAAAAACATAGGTGCCCCTGTCAGCACTACCGGAAGAGAAATGTCTCCCTTTATTCATCCCGATAATACAACCCTGTTCTTTGCATCTGATGGACATCCGGGAATGGGTGGACTGGACCTTTTCTATTCCAAAAAGGACAAAGATGGAGAATGGCAAACACCTGTCAATCTGGGTTATCCCATCAATACCTACAGTGATGAAATTTCCCTGGTGGTCGGAGCCTCGGGGAAGGAGGCCTATTTTGCATCCGAACAACCCGGAGGGGAAGGGGGGACAGACCTTTATTTCTTCGAACTCTATGAAGAGGCCCGACCCAACCCGGTTACCTACATGAAAGGATTTGTTTTTGACGCCGATACGCGCCGCAGGCTGGAAGCAAGGTTTGAATTGATTGATTTGGCTACTGATGAAATCATTGTGCAGTCTCTCTCAAGCGCACGCACCGGAGAATTTCTGATTCCCATCCCGGTAATGACCAATCTGGCGCTGAATGTCTGGCGTGATGGATATTTGTTTTTTTCAGAAAACTTTGCTTTCGAGGATGTCAGAACCGGAGTTGATCCCCACCTCTACAATATCCCACTTCAGCCCATCAAAGAAGGTGAGTCGGTAGTGCTGCGCAATATATTTTTCAAAATTGACAGCCACGAATTATTGTCCGAATCTATGTCAGAACTAAGAAGACTGTTGGATTTGATGACACAGAACCCTTCTTTGAGAATAGAAATCGGGGGGCATACCGACAGCACCGGTTCATTTGCATACAATAAAAACCTGTCGGAGAAAAGGGCGCTGAGTGTTTACAACTATCTGCTGGAAAACGGCATTGAAAAACAGAGGTTGGACTATACTGGTTATGCAGACCAGAAACCCATTGCCACCAACGAAACAGAAGAAGGCAGAGCCCAAAACCGCAGAACAGAATTTAAGGTGCTCAAAAATAATTAGATGATTCATGTAAAGGAAAAAGTACAATGCTCGATAAAATCGCTTTAAAGAATATTCTTTTTCTCGATGTGGAAACCGTACCACAGGTTGAGGATTTCAATCAATTGTCGCCTGCACTGCAAGACTTGTGGGTGAAAAAGGCACAACGAATCGCTCCTGCAGACCAGGAACCTGTTGCAGAAGAGTTGTTTTTCGAAAAGGCTGGAATTTACAGCGAATTCGGAAAAATTGTATGCATCTCAGCAGGCTTTTTTTATGGCGATGATGATGATCTTAAATTTCGTTGTAAAGCCTTTTACTCAGACAAAGAATCAGAATTGCTGACCAACTTTGCAGCTCTTTTGCGCAGCAGCTTCAATCAGCATCATCATTATCTTTGCGGACATAATGCCAGGGAGTTTGATTTTCCTTACATTGCCCGCCGGATGCTCATCAACCAGATTCCCCTGCCTGATATCCTTAATATTCCCGGACGAAAACCCTGGGAAGTAACCTTACTGGATACCATGGATTTATGGAAGTTTGGCGATTATAAGAATTATACTTCGCTGGCGCTGCTGGCAGCTGTTTTTGATATCCCCACACCCAAGGATGATATTCAGGGGTCTGATGTGGCAAGGGTTTACTGGAAAGAGAAAGACCTGAACCGGATAGCTGTGTATTGCAACAAAGATGTGGTTACCACCGCCCGATTGTATCTTAAATATTGTGTCAAGGGAGAGTTAACAGACGAGAATGTGGAATCGCTCGTGTAGCTCACGGGATCATTAAACAGTTATGACAGAAAAACCAAAAAAGAAAGCCATACTTTCCAAATCTACCTTTATCAAAGGGATGCAATGCCCCAAGGCACTGTACCTTCACAAAAACCGCTACTTTTTGCGCGACCCGCTCAGCGCGGAACAACTCGCACGGTTTTCGCGGGGTACGGATGTAGGCATTTACGCGCAAAATCTTTTTCCGGGAGGGGTAGATGCTTCGCCTAAAACCCACTTTCAAATGGCACAATCGGTGGTGAAAACGGCTGCGCTGATTCAGCAACCGGAAGTAAATGTTATTTATGAAGCCGCCTTTGAGCATGAAGAAGTGATAGTGGCCCTGGATATTCTTTACAGGGAAAACAATCAATGGAAAGGAGTTGAAGTAAAAAGCAGCCGCGGTATATCAGAAACATACCGCTGGGATGCTGCCCTGCAATATTATGTTATTACAGGCAGCGGGCTTGAGTTGGAAGATTTCTCGGTTGCTTATATAAATGAAGATTACAAAAGGCAGGGGGGAGTTGATGCCCATCAGTTATTTCATATGGAAAGCCTGCTGAACCTGGTAAAAGAGAGACGTGAAGGGATAGCACAGAAAGTTCAGGAGCTCAAAGATGTAACCCGACTCAAAAATTCTCCCCCGGTACCCATCGGTGTTCAGTGCAATCATCCTTACCCATGCGATTTCAGGGGGCATTGCTGGAAAAAGGTTCCTGCCGATTCGGTGTTTCTGATTGAGGGCATCAGCGAAGAACAAAAATTTGAATGGTACCATGCCGGGATGGCATCTGTTGATGACTTGCCGGCAGGAATTGCCAATGACAGGGAATGGAGTGTGCAGATACAAAGTATCAAAGAAAAAAAGGTCATTGTCGATAAACCGGCACTTGCGGCGTTTCTTCAAACCTGTGAAACCGCCCAGGTTTTTCAGCCCTTCCTTTTTGCTCCCGTAGTACCGTTTTTTGATAACACCTCGCCCTATCAGTCTCTGCCCTTTGGTACCGGAAAAACTCATGCAGGTAATTCTGCCCCGGAAATTAAAATGGAGAATTATGCTGCGTTCTCGCTGGAGGCTGCAGTGACAAACATGCTGGAGGCATCCAAAAGTAGTAAATGCCTGTGGGTAGTTGGCGCTGCAAAAATCAAAGAATTGCTTGCAAATTGCAAAATATTATATCCCCTGCTGGAAAATGACCTGGAGCTTCTTTCCGGAAAATTGAAGGATCTTCTTGCTCCGTTGGAAAGGGGAATGGTGGTATATCCGGGGATGAAAGTGCCGCTGTCTGCTGAGAAAATACTAAAGCATTTTGGTGCAGAAAGTGCAGAATTTCCTGAGAAATGTATGATTCCCGAACAGGCTGATGCATTGTTTCAGAAACTTATCTCCAATCCGGATTGGGAAAACAATGCCGGGATCGCAGATCAACTTGAGGTTTACATGCAATCCAAAACGGATAATTTGTACAGATTGTTACAACTCTGGACAAATCTCTTATCAGAAGTCTGAGAATATGTTTCTTAATGATTTGACAGTTAGCTTGTAAGAGCTTTGGCACTGATTTTCAGGTGATAAGGGTTTGTTTGTATTCTTTTGCTGAATTGCCAATGCTTTGAGAGTTGTTGAAAACTTAATTCAGAAATTTAAGATCATATTCTAACGGGATTGGTTAATTTTGCAACTATGGAAGAAGTAGACAAGAAGCAAAAAAGTTTTGCAGCAAGGAAAACAAAAAATTATGGAGCAGGTGGGGGAAACTTGCTTGAACACGGGCGTATCCCACCCCAGGCGTTGGATCTGGAAGAGGCAGTTTTGGGGGCGATGATGCTTGAGCAAAACGCTCTCACCAATGTGGTTGACATATTGAAACCCGACGTTTTTTATAAAGAATCCCATCAGAAAATATTCAAAGCCATCCACGATCTCTTTTCCGAATCGGAACCGGTGGATATCCTAACCGTTACGCAAAAGCTAAAACAAAATGGGGTACTCGAGGATGTGGGGGGAGCTTATTACATTTCTCAACTCACCAACAGGGTTGCTTCCGCTGCCAACGTTGAGTTTCATGCACGTATTGTTATCCAGAAATTTTTACAGAGGGAGTTGATCCGAATTTCGGATGGCATTATCAGGGAATCTTACGAAGACTCTTCTGATGTGTTTGATATTCTGGACAAGGCAGAAAAAGAACTGTTTGCTATCAGCGAAACCAACCTGAGACGTAATTATTCCGATATGCCTTCGCTGGTGAAGGATGCCGTTAAACAAATTGAAAATGCACGTGACCAGGAGGGACATATCAGCGGTGTTCCCAGCGGCTTTTCGGCCGTTGACAGGGTTACGGCTGGCTGGCAAAAGTCGGATTTGATTATCCTTGCTGCCCGGCCGGGTATGGGTAAAACAGCATTTGTACTTTCTATGGCTCGCAATATGGCGGTTGACTTTAAAAAGGCTGTTGCAGTTTTTTCGCTTGAAATGGCGGGTGTTCAGCTGGTAATGCGATTGATAGCCAGTGAATCTGAGCTTCCGGCCGACAAACTGAAAAGAGGGCAGCTGGAGCAGTACGAGTGGGAGCAACTTAATGCGAAGCTGGGTAATTTGACCGATGCGCCTATGTTTATTGATGATACGCCAGCATTGTCCATTTTTGAATTGAGAGCCAAATGCCGTCGTTTGAAGGCGCAACACGATATTCAACTGGTGATTATTGACTACCTGCAGCTTATGTCGGGGGGGAGTGATAAAGGGGGAAACCGTGAGCAGGAAATCAGTAATATTTCCCGCTCTATGAAAGGGCTTGCCAAGGAATTGAATATACCTATCATTGCCTTGTCGCAGCTGAGCCGGGCAGTAGAAACAAGGGGTGGTTCCAAAAAGCCTTTGCTTTCCGACCTTCGTGAATCGGGTGCCATTGAACAGGATGCTGATATGGTGTGCTTTATTTATCGTCCGGAGTACTACAAAATCATGGAGGATGAGCAGGGCAATTCAACGGAGGGGCTGGCCGAATTTATTATTGCCAAGCACCGAAATGGGGCATTAGAGGATGTACCCCTTAGATTTATACCGCACTTTGCCAAGTTCATGGATTACGATACAATGGGATATCAGTCGGAGGGAGAATTGCGCCCATCAAACTCTTTTGAAGCTGCTCCCAATGTGATGACCATGCCCTCGCGCATGAATGATGAAACCAGCGATGACGTACCCTTCTGACACACCATATTTGTTTTTCTTTTAACCTGGTTAACCCACAGTGGTTGAATGGATTGTGTCTGCATGTGTTGAAAAAAATACAAAACTGTATAGGTGCATAAAATGCTGTTTCTCCTTTAATTGACAAACAGCGCTGTTAAACAGCTATGAACCTATCTGTTAAATAACCTTGTAACCCCATTGACGCCGGGCGAAAACAAAACAAAATTAGTAATTTTACGTTTTCCTACTCTGAAAGCTCTGAAAGCCAAATTTCATGTTTAGAGCTTTCTAAAAGCCTATGCGCCATCTGCGACTCAATGAAACACCAGATGCATAAACAGCATAATAACAGACTTTACTATGAGAATTATTCGAAAAAGTATATTCCTCTTTGCTCTCTTGCTCACCTTTTCCTTTGCTGCAAAATCCGCCCACATTTTTATTCCCATGGACAATGCGCAGAGCAATCATCTGAAAGCTTATGGAATAGCATTCTATGTTTTAACCTATGATGTAGAAGTAAGTTGGCTGCTCAATTACAGGGGCGGAAGTTTTATGTTTCCCCATCACAGCCGGTTTGAAAGAGAACTGGCCATCAGAGGTGTCTCATTCCAGGTTATTGCCGACTTGCAGGCAGCTTCTATTATCAATGAGGTAACCCATCCCGATGTGAATATGGAGGAGATTGTGCTGCACAAAGTCCCCAAAATTGCCGTATATACCCCGCCACACAGCCTGCCGTGGGACGATGCTGTTACCCTTGCCCTTACCTATGCCGAAATACCCTATGATGCCATTTACGACGAAGAAGTTCTGGCAGGAGTGCTTCCCCTTTACGACTGGCTGCACGTGCACCACGAAGACTTTACCGGGCAATTCGGGAAGTTCTGGGCTGCCTATCGCAATGCTCCCTGGTATCAGCGCGATGTGCAACTGGCCGGGGAAATGGCCCGCAAACAAGGCTTCAACCGCGTTGCAGATCTTAAACTGGCTGTAGCCAGGAGCATTCAGCAATTTGTTGCCGGCGGTGGCTATATGTTTGCCATGTGTTCCGCCCCCGAAAGCCTCGATATTGCCCTTGCAGCAGAAGGAGTGGACATTGTACACGAAGTATTCGACGGTACTCCCATGGATCCCAACGCCCAGGATAGGCTTGATTTTAACCGCACCTTTGCATTTCAGAACTTCCAGATTGTAACCAACCCCTTTGAATACGCCAAGTCTGATATCGACGTTCCCAAAACAGGAAGGGATCAGCGCACAGACTTCTTTAGCCTGTTTGAATTCTCAGCCAAGTGGGATCCCGTGCCCACCATGCTTACCCAAAACCATGAAACCCTCATCAAAGGGTTTATGGGGCAAACCACTGCTTTCAAAAAACATCTTGTCAAACCCACTGTTACCATCATGGGCGAAACCCGCGGTAAAAACGAGGCCAGGTACATTCATGGCACGCTGGGCAAAGGAACCTTTACTTTTTATGGAGGCCACGACCCCGAAGATTACCGGCATTTTGTAGGAGATCCTCCCACCGATCTGAATCTCTTTCCCAACTCACCCGGATACCGGCTTATTCTGAACAATGTGCTGTTTCCTGCCGCCAGGAAGCAGAAGCAGAAGACCTGATTTAATAGAGACCAGTGACAAGAGACCAGAGAGTAGAATTTTTGAGAATGTAGATTTTTGAATTCAGAATTTAGAATGCAGAATTTAGAATTAGAGCATCAATCTTCAGCACTGCTCACAACTCCGAAGGGAAAGGTGCAAAGTACCGCTAACCTTTGTAGTACAGATGATTGGAACGCCCCGAACGGCGCTGCGAAATAAGTATTGTTTTACAGACTGATTTTGATGACAGCGCAATGGAAGAGATGAGAGAGTTGATTTATGAGATGCAGATTATGGAATGCATATTTTAGTATGGTGACATCATGGAGAAGCGAAAAGTGAGAAGCGAAAAGTGAGAAGTGAGAAGAGAGAAGTGAAAAGTAAAAAGTGAAAAGAAGCCTGAGCCTGAAGGGCTCAAACAAAAATAGCCCGGGGTAGAGTGACATAGCCATCAGGCTTTGGAGCTAAACCCCGGGTAAAAGGACGCTATGATAAATAGCGCTGCGAAAT
>RECE01000286.1 GCA_007694165.1 Bacteroidota bacterium | reverse complement strand
ATTATTTGATGTTGGGACCACATGTTTTGTTGTTCCAATGCGGACTCTGAAAAAACAAACACAATCTAACTGGCAGAGATTTTGGCTTGAGCCGGGAAGCATTGTTGGATAGGCTTGCATTGTCATGGCTCGGTTTGTCTACTTTTGAGAGCGCAGTAATCATACAAGTTTAATTGATGATTATACAAAAATGACCTTGCCTGAATATGCGATTTCCGGCAGTATAATGTTTGTTTTTTTGTTTGAACTTTGATTGGTATTTTTACCATCTCTTGCTAAAAAAAAATATTACCTATTCACAGATTAAATAGTCTGCATGCAAAAGAATCCAAATTACCTGAGAATAAAACTGGGAATATTTCTGATGGTCTTTTCAGGGGTATTCTTCGCAATGACATTAATTATACCGCTGCTTGAGTTGCCCACCAAAACCAAAGTGGTGGCAGCTACAGCAAGTTTTATCATGATGGAGGTTGTATTTTGGACCGGCGGCCTGCTGGTTGGAAAAGAACTTTTTACCCGCTATAAAAAACGCTTAAACCCGGCGAATTGGTTCAGAAAAAAGGATTAAAAAGATACGCATTCTGTTGTTTTCTAAGTTGATTTCCAACCCCCGGGGAGGTTATGCATCATTCACACACCTGTATAATTGGGCAGGAAAAGTGAGAATTATGCAAATATTCCAATTAATTATATAATACCTCCCGGAGTTAATATGCTTACTTTTGAACTGATAACAAATATTTAAATAGTAATTAAAAATCAGCATTATGAAAACAGCAGGAATAGTATTAATGATTATAGGAATTGCAGGCACTTTGGTTTTTGGAATACAGGCTATGCAGGACACAGAAACTTTCAGCTTTTTAGGACTCGACATTGGCGTATCGAGCGCTAACTGGACTCCGGTAATAGTAAGTGCAATAATTTTGGTGGCTGGCATTGTTTTAATGAGCATGAACAAGAAGGCTGTCTCCAGCTAAAGGAGAAGCAACAACGCCTGATAAGAAAAGTGAGTGTTTTTCAGCAGACCTTAAGTAAGTTTCTGAACATCAATCCTCTTCTGCATCAATATCTGTTTCTTTATCTTGCCCTTCTTCCTCTTCCGGGGGAGTGATACCCCCTTTTTCAAGATAATCTTTTACATAAAGTTCTATGATTACAACCTTGATGGCTGCTACCAGTGGTATAGCAAGAATTACCCCAATAGGCCCGGCCAGAATTCCAAAAAAGACAATGGAGGCCAGAGATACTACAGGCGACATATGTATTGTATGTTTGAAAACAATGGGGGTAATGACATAACTCTCAAATTGCTGTATTGCTACATATAAAACAATAACCCACAGAACTGTAACAGGGCTCACCAGAAATGCGAGTAATACTGCAGGTATAGCGGCAAGAATAGGCCCGATCAAACTCACAAAATCCAAAAAGAAGGCTATCACTGCAAGGCTGAATGCCAGTGGCACACCGAGGATCGTTAATCCTATACCCGAAAAAATACCTACTGCCAGCATAGCAATAAATTTTCCGAAAAGCCAGAATGCAAGGCTTTTATAAATTTTATAGATTACCTCATGGATGCGCGGCCGATAATGTGGCGCAAAAAGCAGTGCAAGACCCTTTACATATACTTTGGGTTCGGCTGCAAATAAAATCCCTAAAACTAAAATGATTATAAAATCTGTGAGCACACCCAATGCACTGGATAAAGCCCCCGCAGCACCGGTAAGCGCTTTTTGATCGTCGGGCAGCATATCGCCAATACCATCTTTGCTGAATTTTTCTACCAGCCAACTACCCCATTCATGTTGCTGCAATTTACTTTGCAGATTTTCTATTGCTGCGGGTACAGTTTCCTGCATTTCCTTCATCTGCTCACTTATTGTAGGAGCCATTAATATACCTGTGCCAAAGAGAATTCCCAGCATTACAAATAGAACAATGAGCAGCAATACCCCCTTTTTTATGGGCAGCAATCTGTGTAGCTGATTTGTTGCAGCCCTTAATAAAACTCCGAACAGAAGCCCTCCAAACAAGAGTAAGAAGAAATTAAAGGCATAAATGAACAGAACCGCAAGGCCGACTAAAATTATAATGGTTAGCGTGGCTACTATTATCTTTTTTGGAAAAGCTTCTTTCATAACAGACTCTTTTTTAAGAATTAATGTACGATTTGGATATGGTTTTAATTATGAATTTTAATGCTGGTTCTGCTTACTCATTTTGTGAGCCTTCCTGCACCTTATTCTCAGCTTCTTTCAGGTCTTCCTCGTCGGGTTGCTGCACATCCTGGCCCATTTTTTCCCCTGCATAATATAACTTAACATACATAGGAAAATGATCTGAGTTTATATGTGGCAACCTTTCCAGATCCACCAGCAAAAAGTGATCTGTATGAAATATGTAATCGAGCGGCCATCTCAATAAAGGGATCTTAGCATTAAATGTATTGTACATCCCCCTGCCAACCCGTGGGTCGAGCATGCCACTTATCCTTTTGAAAACCCGGGTGGTATGAGACCAGCCAACATCATTGAGGTCTCCCAGTACAATGGCATGCTCATTACCTTCTTTTATTGAATTTCCTACCATTATGATTTCAGCATCGCGCTCATCTGTATCATTCGCCGGCTTGGGTGGTCTGGGATGGATGGAATACAATTTGATCACATTACCGGATGGCAGCCTTATATGAGTGATAATAGAAGGCACATCATCCTCTACATAAAAATTAACCTGCGGATCGATGAGTTCGAGCTTTGAATAGAGATGAATCCCGTATTTGTTGTCAAGAGGGTATTTTACATGGTAAGGATAATCATCTTCGATCACCGCCATTTGATCTTCCCACCACTGATTGGTTTCCGTTAGAGCAACAATATCGGGCTTTATGTCATAGATAAGCTGAAGCAGTTTTCCGGATTCCCTGTTGGGCATGTACACATTGCAAATGATGATGTCGAATGCATTTGCTTCATCATAAGATTCGGCTCTGATAGATTCAACAGGATGGAGTTTGGTAAACTCTACTATTCTATAAAACTGATATCCTGCACTGATTGCAACGGCAATGATCGTCGCAATACCTATAACCTTCAGCGGGCGGTAAAAAAACAATAGTACCATGACCGTGAATAATCCAAC
>RECE01000017.1 GCA_007694165.1 Bacteroidota bacterium | reverse complement strand
AACCGGTGGTCGGTGGAAACCAGTCTTACCTTTCCGATGGTTCGTATTTATATGCTTAAGTTCTCTTACAGACATAGCGACCGTGCTGAGCTGGGATTTGGGCCGGCATTTCAGAACTGGAAAAATACCGATGAGTCATTTATCGGGCAGGCAAATGCGTACACGCTGGTTTTGTCCTACCGGTATTATTTCTGGAAAAACTTCAATGCAGAGATAGAATTCTGGCCCGCATGGAATCACTTCAACTCCTTTGTGGATGGCAAAACCTATAAGGGCCCCGAGCTATGGGTAGAATACAAGGTGGGATACAAATGGGATTTTGCCCGGCGCTTTTACCTCAATATACAGCCCGGCATAGGCCATGCCCTGTACCTGCAACAGGACTGGCCCGGGGTGGATAAGGAGCCGTATGGGAAGTTTGTTAGGGAATCTGTCATTTTTGTGCCGCAGATACTGATGGGCTTCAACTTTTAATCGTGGCAGCACCTTGCTTACAGGAACATTCCCAGAGGGCTGCAAAAAAACGAAGCAAAAGGCCAGTCTTATTTTCGGATAAGGATACAATCGACCGGATGCTTAGTGTTCGATTTCGATCATAAGCACGTTCGATTCTTTTAAACTGTTTCTAAAGGGAGAAATTTTGCTTCTATAGTGTTCATATAATCAGATGCCTGTCTGATTTGGCATGTGAAATGATAAATCGTGAGGCAAATCATCTCATTTTAAATAAAAATTCAGGATCATGTATCGAAGTTTTGTTTTACTTATCATTTTGATGTCATTGTTTATTGACTTAAAGGCCAGCTCCCATCGCATAACTACTTCTGATGGTGTCGAATTGTTATTTACTGTAAAAGGAGAAGGCATTCCCTGCCTTTACCTGCATGGTGGTCCCGGCAGCGGAAGCTGGTGGCTGGAGAAATTTATGGGAGAGGAGCTGGAGCAGCGGTTCCAGATGATTTACCTCGATCAGCGGGGCGTGGCTCGCTCCACCGGTGATGAAAACAGTGATTACTCCATGGATCGCATGGTAAAGGATTTTGAAGAGGTGCGCGCTTACCTGGGGATCGAAAAATGGCTCACCATGGGGCATTCCTTCGGAGGGCTTTTTCAGATGGGCTATGCCCTGCGTCATCCTGAAGCCATCAAAGGCATGCTGATGATCAATGCAGCCCTGGATATGAAGAACTGTTTCGAAAACAGCTGGTGCCCAAAAGCCATGGAGTTTGCAGGAATAGAAGACCATACGCTATGCTCCGATTCCATATCTCATTTTGTTGACCGCTGGAATGAGGCTGTTCAACTGGTGCAACAAGAAAACATTTTCTGGAAAATGGGTTATGCCAAAGAAGAAAACATGCACATCATGAATGCTTCCTTTGGTGATATCCCTGACTGGAACTGGCAGCAGGGAAGTCAGATCATGCATGTGGATGATTACCACATGAATTTTAAACCTTATACGGCACAACTGACGATGCCCGTGCTCTTTTTCTATGGTAAAACCGACTGGATGATTGGCCCTGATCACTATCAGGGTGCAGCCTTCCCCAATATGCTTCTCTGGGGCAGCGATGTGGGACACATGCCTTTTGTGGAAAATCGGGAGGATTTGCTGAAAGCCATCGATGCTTTCCTTCAAAAATTCAAATTTTAAGCATGTAAAGAGAAAATCAGTATTTTTACTCCCCGAAAACAAAGCAAACCATTTTTACCCTACATGCAGAAAGAAATCAACCCGGGCCAGGATGGCACAACGCCTGAGCCCGAACAGGTGTGCTGCAAAAACTGCTCACACACCTATACCGGTAACTTTTGCCCCCAATGCGGGCAATCGGCAAAAGATTTTGACAGGCCCCTGAAGTTCTTTTTTGTGGATTTTGCCGGAAACATTTTTGCCTTCGACACCCGCCTGTGGCAATCCCTCAAAGACATCCTTTTGCACCCGGGCAGAATGGAGGCCAACTATATCAGCGGCAAACGCATCCGGTACATGCCTCCATTCAGGCTTTATGTATTTGTAAGTTTTATCTTTTTCCTGAGCCTTTCCTGGGCAGCAAGAAATTCCATCAATAAAAACAAATCGGAATTACATGTTCAGACAAGCCAGGCACTCGCTGACAGTATTTACAAAGATATCAGGGAAAAGCACCCTGAAATCAATATTGCATTGCATCGCAATAAGGGAAAAAATCTCAGTTCATCAGGCCTGGCAAAGCCATCAGGCAGCTTCGCAGAGGAAGAAGATTCAGTTCCGGAGATTTCTGACCCCACCCTACCGAAGGCTTCTGGAAAAATGGACCATATCATGAAAAATCCTGAAATGTATATGGAGCGGTTTTTCAAATATGCTTCGTGGAGCTTGTTTTTACTGATGCCTTTTTATGGATTTTTGCTGTGGCTGAATTTCCGAAAATCCAAACGACATTACATCAGCCACTTTCTGCTATCGATAAATCAGCACGTTTTCATTTTTGTCATCCTGTTGCTCATGTTGTTTGTCGGAATGCTATTCCCTGATAAAAGCATTTACCCGGAAAAGTACCTGTTGTATCTTTTTCCGGCGTATGCCTGGGTAGGAACGGTGCGTTTGTACCAGAAGAACTGGCTGAAAGCAGGTCTTCGGCTTTTGGTTCTCATTGTTTTTTACTTGTTTGTGGTAGCACTGGTAACGGCTTTTATTGCCTGGTGGTCTTTTACCTGAAAATCCTGAAATATTCTTTGGTGAAAAAAAAGAGAGGTGTGTTCATTATCGGGCATATTTTGTCCGCAAACAATCACGTTTGCATGAGAAAAGTGGGTGTGAAGATTGGCAAATATTTCAGTATTAGTATAGTATGAGTTGTGGCATATTTTTTTAATGCTACTGATACAGTAATACAAAATTCTGTACACCTATGCAGCTATCACCTGAAATTTTAGACGCCATTGCTTTGCAAATGGGCAACAGCTTTAAGGCAGATCCTATGTTTAGTGCCCAAATGGAAGGCCTAATCCAAAGAGAAAAACTCTTGCTGGCCCATGCCCGTTTGTCATTAAAACATTCCCTGAAAATCGGAGCATTGCACATGTTCGATAATGACCCAAGAGCCATAATGGTGGCCTTTGACAGCGACAAAAACAGCAAACTCAGAGAAATGCAGACCCTTGTAAAAACCATAGGGGTTTCCTTTTTTATCCTG
>RECE01000031.1 GCA_007694165.1 Bacteroidota bacterium | reverse complement strand
GGTTAAATATTTCGCCTTATGTTTTCAACATATTCCGGAAGTTTTCAGCTACTTCTCTCCCATGGTTGGATTCGAGTATTTTCAATAATTCTGAAGTTGTGCGTATGTCATTATTGATTAGTTCGCGGCAAAAACGGACAAATGCTTCTTTCCCAATGGCCTGTTCCAGCTCGTACAACAAAACAGGTCCTTTGTTGTACAACACTTTCTGCACAAGCCGGTGATCTGCACCCATTCGGTCAAAACCCCATACAGGAGGTGCGTCCTCTGTTGCTTTCTTCATTCGCTCAATCAAGCCATCAAAGACTTCCTGCCCGTGTCTTTTTCGAAGTATCATAAGGGCGCTGTATTCCGCAAAGCTCTCATTCAACCAGTCTTCCCAGGTGCTAAAGTCGGCTTTATACCACCATAAATGGGCAAACTCATGGGCGAAATAATTATCGTGCCGGATCCTATTTGCATAGAATTTTTCCTGGTCCAAACCCGACAGAACAACACCCACGGTTCTTGCGTAACCACCACCCATTATCCGTTTGGATTCAATCAGGCTAATATCGGTGCTTTTATCCCCAAACCACTCATTGTATTGACGTATCATCATGGTAATACTTTCTGCGATGTCGTGCACCATGGTATCTCCAAAGCTATGGTGAAAGATTTTCAATTGATTATCTCCGATTTCAGAAGTAAAAACCCTTACATCTTCCGACAAACATACAACGATATCTGAAACAGGTATGCTACTGCTGATCCTGGTAAATCCCTGCTTTTTCTCCACATTGCCTAACCCGAAAATTTCATATTGCGCAGGAGCTTCAACCCTCAGGTCGTAGGTAAAGGTTATCAACTGGTCAATGCTAAAAGGGAACCATGGGTAATACAAGCCCATTTCAGTCCATTGAGGTCCGATTCTGTTGGCATACATTTCCGGCAGCTGGCTCACCGTTCCTTTGTAAGAAAACGCTATCACAGAAAGTTGATCCTTTTGCGAAAGAGCACTTACATCCATGAATATTTTTCTTGCCATGGGCATAAACCGGTTGTCGGACGGGCTTGTGTCAAACACAGCAATCTCTTCCCCATTCAATGTAAAAGAAGCAACCTGCATGCCCTGGTCCAGGTAGAAGGTTAAGGTATCCTCGCTGACATTAGCCAGGTTGATCTCTAATTTCCCGTTAACTTCAATTTCTTGCGCTTGCGGGTCTATACGCAGGTCAATGTCGTAGTGAGGATAAATACGTTTTTCGGGGCCTTTGTTGTTGCCTTCCGTGCATCCATTAATAAAAAAGACTACAAAAATCAAAACAGAAAAAATCTTCATCATAACAAACCTCCCTTTTTTTTTAAATTAGCAATGATTCTCAAGGCAAAAGCAATTGCACTTGTTTCTCTCCTTTATCAATCAGTTTTTAATCAATTATTGCCTGTCTGCACGAAATAATGAGCTTCAATTGATGTTTCGCTGCATCAGATAAAGTTTTTTTTGCAGCAGTTTTGATACTTATCATCAATACATTTTGTTTGAATTCGCTGATTCTTTTGGAATCTGTTGAATGGCATCCCGGTGTTCACAAATCTTTCCTTTTGTATCAACCCTGAAAAAGCCCATTGTAACATATTCATCGTTATCGGGCCAAACCTGATGAGTGTGTAAAGCTAACAAATCTCCGTCAGCAATGCAACGAACAAATTCATTGGATTTGTCCCGAAATTATTTTTGCATTCTTTCGAAGTAGTTGTTAAATCCTTGCCTGCCATCTGCCACAGCAGGGTTATGCCGGATGTATTCTTTACCAACCTGGTTTTCCAAAGCACCTTTAGGATCTCCTGCAGATGGGGTTTTGCAGAATGTCATCGCATTCTTTTTATTTTGCTCTAAACTCAGGGTTCTGGTTTTTATTGGGATTTACGGTTTGGCATATGGGTAGTGTTGGTTTGCGGGCTTCCCAAATGTGCGGGATATAATCTGAACGCTAAGCAGTTCGACTGGCTCACTGTACCACCTGTTGAAGCGGGTATCTGACTAATAACCAGATGTCGTTTCAACAAGCTCAACGACCTGCAGGCATTATTGAGACAACCTCTTTTGGGTGTAATTCCAAAGTCCAGGGTATGTCAAAAAGAATGAGTCAGTATCACCGGCTTAACAGGCCTGATATTCGCAGAAATTAATTGCTATCGATTCCGGTAAAATATAAATCGAACCCACCCAAACCTCCTGGTCTGTCGGATGAGAATACCATCATGGTTTGAGTTTCAGATACTCCTTCATCAATTAATATGGGTCTGAATTCATCATACTCAGTATTGATGCTGGGCCCAAAGTTTACGGGTTCACTCCATTTGTTATTTTCCCACAGGCTGTAATACAAATCAAAGCCTCCATAACCCCCTTCTCTGTTGGATGCAAACACCATTACATTTCTAAAAATGAAAGGACATTTGTCATCTGATGTACCCGACAATGATGTGTCCATAAATATTTCGTACTCAGTGCTGTCTGACAGCACTGACTGATAATCTTTTCCGGAATTCACATTAACGTAGTAGATATTAAAACCTTCTCCATCTCTGTTGGAGCAAAAATAAATTTTGTTTTTATTTAAGTTGAAGGTAGGATACATATCATCAAACTCCGACTTCAAAAATTCCACATCTGCGGGCTCCGTGAAACCGTCACTGTTTTTATTGGTAATATATCTTATTTGAGATTTTCCGCCTACATCGGTTGAATACAACAACGTAAAAATGTATTCATTTGCAACATATTCCATTAACAGATTGGGCCCATATTCATTGCCCGTAGTTTTGATTGCATTCAAACCATCTTTAATAACTTCGTATTTTTCTTCATAAATGCCCCAATTTGCATATTCATTTGTTATTGTCAGTTTTCCGGAAGATTTATCATAGTTTACATTCATGGGCTGATATATAATATCGAATTCTTCGCCACTACTATTCCGGTTGGTAGAAAAGCAAAAAGGGATCAACCACCCTAAAGTGGGTGCTGAGGAATTGAAATCATCATATTCTGTGTTGAAATCAGATAAATTCACAGGCGTCTCAGGCAAACTACCCTGATTATATTTGTATCCATTGGATGTTTTTTCACATGATACAAATCCAATAACGACAAATGTTATTATACAAATAACTGAGTGCTTCATAAGGATTTCTTAATTCCTG
>RECE01000128.1 GCA_007694165.1 Bacteroidota bacterium | reverse complement strand
CTATCGGAGTTGTGGGCAGTGCCTTACTCTCTGCTCTCTACCCTTAATACCGGGAATATCGTTCCCTCTTCCAGCAGGTATTCAAAACCGGGTCGCTGCGCCAGGCCGAGCATTGATTGTGGTTCGAAAAGGCTCACCAGGAAATTGCTGTGAAGCTGCGATACAGTGACGTATACGTAGTTTTCTGTAAGATTTTGTCGTTCTGCCTGCTTTGGGGTGATTTCAGGGAAACGATTGGGCAGCTCTTCATCTTCGCTCATTTTTATTTCATCAATGTGATAGGCTGTAACCGGATTGTCAATGATTTCAAAACTTTCTGTTACCTTGATGTTGTGCAAAAGGAGGAAGTCTTTCAGCAAGCTGTCATTTCGTGGCACAAGATAGGCCTGAGGTCTTATCACCTCCAGGGTAGGTTTTACCAGGGGATGATAATTCTGCACAACAACCAGGGTGTCTGCACCGGTTCTGGCGGACGAAAGCGGCAGCAACAGGGGATTACCATCGGGAAAATGTTCAAGCCTGATGGCAACTTTGTCGCCGGGTTGCTGGTGGATAAGTTGTTGGCGTGCATTTTCGGATATCATGGTTGCTTTCTTACTATTGCTGTGCAGAAACTCAAGCATGGCCAGCAGCGCTTCATATTGCCCGTAAGTTCTGCGTTCCAGGTTTTCAACAAAGCCATCTCTTCCGTTGATTCCTTCGTAAATAAAAGCGATGGTTCCCAGTATGGCAAATGACTGACGTCCATCATCAAAGTCCACAGTAGAGTGACGGGTTCGGCCCTGCGTAGGAACCGGTCCAACAATGTAATGATTGAAACTGAAGCCTTTGCTGTTGAGATGTTCTTCTACGACCGGCAATGCCTGGTCGAGAGCAAAGCTTCGGATTTCGGTGCTTACATTGGGGTTGGTAGGTACCCCTAACTGAACGTCAAATGTTTTGTAGGCACCAAATTCTTCCCATGACTCTCTGAAAGGCTGGTACTCATGAATGTCGATGGTTACATGATGCATCTCACGGCGAAAGAGAGCGTGCAGTGCTCTTGTTTCGGGAGCAAGTTGTACGATATGGTCACGGTTGAGGTCGATACCACCAGCGTTGCGACGCTGATTTACATCGGAACCATCAGGATTGAGCTGGGGAACAATCCACAGTTCCATATTTTCGAGCCAGTGATGGTGTTTTCCTTTGGCCAGGTCGCTCAAGAGTAAAAGAGCTGCTTCTTTTCCGCTTTGCTCGTTGCCGTGTTGTTGGGCGAAAATCAATACCCGAAGTGGGTTTTCGTTGTTATGAACAGGAGCAGAGGCTTTGATGGCCACCAGGGGTATACCTGATTCGCTTTTTCCGAAAGTTTCGATGGAGAGAACATCTGAAGATGAAGCAGCTCGCTGACTAAACCTTATGACCTCATCTGAAGATGCGGGTTGGTTGAATGCTCTCAAAAGGGTAGGCGACTCCAGGGATAGCTGGCAGGAAACAAATGCCAGGGCAAGAAGTAAAAATAATCCTTTTTTTACCTGCATACTTTTTCTTTTATGATTTCAATTTTTTTTGAGTTGTCAAGCATTCCGTCGATCCAGTGGATTTGGAATCCGTTTTTTTCCATACGCCGAAACCAGGTCATTTGTCTTTTGGCAAACTGGTGGATGGCAGTGTTGAGTTTGGTAAACATTTCGTCCCAGGTTATTTCGCCGGTTACATACAAGGTGATGTATTTGTATTCGAGTCCGTAGAATGTCAGCTGCTCTGGCTTAAGTCCGGTTTTCAGCAATTTTTGTATTTCATCAACCATGCCGTTTTCCAGCCTGGTTCTGAGCCTTTGGGTGATGCGTTCCCTGATGACATCCCTTGGGAAATTCAGGGCAAAAATGATATGGCTGAAATCAGGTGCTGCAACTTTTTCTTCCATATGGGCTTGCTGGTAGGATTCGATTTCAATGGCCCTGATTAGCCTGTCGCGAAGGGTAATATCTGTTGTATTGTGCAATGGGCGAAGGGTCTCCAGCTTTTCTACCAGTTCCTGATGAGTGAGGGTTTCCAGTTTTTTCCGCAAGGCTTTGTTTTCGGGTACCTTGAGCATCTTGTAACTGGCCAGGGCTGCTTCAATATACATACCTGTACCTCCGCACATGATGGCTTGTTTTCCTCTTTTGCGAATATGTTGAAATGCTTTGAAAAATTCTTCCTGAAATTCAAAAACATTAAACTCGTAACCTGGCTCAACCCTGTCTACCAGGTGAGAGGGGATGATTTTTCCCTCAACTACATAATCTGCCAGATCTTTTCCTGTACCAATGTCCATACCCGTATACACCTGCCTTGAGTCTGCACCAATGATTTCTGCATCCAGATCGTAAGCCAGTTCTGCAGCCAGGCGTGTTTTACCGGTAGCGGTTGGGCCTGTGATTACAATAAGATCAAAGGGGTGTTCTGTTTTTATGTGCTTCATCTCTCTGTATTTTCAGTTCGGTATAAAACAGAAAATTACGGATTTTATTTAACTTATCCATGTCCGAATTCAAAAAACTTACTTCTTTTAGTTCACTGTGAATTTCTGCATCAGGGAAATGTTTTTCCAAAAAAGCTGCAAGATTGTCTTCGTCATTTCGTGGATTAAGTGCGTGTTCTGCTTTCAGAAACTGCAGTATACGCAATCCGTCAATCTTTTCATGGCAGGCTTTGATAAACCTGTGCGGGTCTTTATGGTTTTTGCGCAGGGGTTCAAAAATATCCGGCTCACGAAACTGGGATTCGAAAAACCCGTCCATAGGGGTGGGGCATGGGTGGTGAAAGAGGGTGGGAAAAAGATCAAGGGTTTGCTTAACCTTGTCAAAAAGCTCTGGATTGAAAAGGGGATAGGCCGACCACTGGCCAGCTATGCCTTTTATCATGGCCGGTCCTGTTCCGAAAAACACACGATCGGAAAGACGGGTTCCGGGATAAATCACCTGATCGTTATACATGAGTACATGGCCTGCTTTTACCATTTTTTGCAGGAAGTAAAAGTCTTCGCCACTTTTCTTGGGAGTGAGACCGTTAATTTTTCTGTAAGCACTTACCCTTGCTGCCATGGCTGATCCCAGGGGGCTGAAGCAATAGGGCGTGCCGGTAAAGCGCATGTTCAGCGCATAGTAACGCATGTAAATTTCATACCTGAGCATAGCCCTGCTGGTGGGTTCGTCACTTACCATCGGATGGTAATAGGGGTTGGCAAGTGCCAGGGCACCAGGGTTTTCATCAAATTGTTTCTTTACTGAGGCCAGGTATTCTGTTTCAAATATTGTGTCGGCATCCATAGAGACTATGATGTCGGCAGGACTGGCATCGGCAGCAATGGCATCCATGAGGGTTTTGCGTGCCATTCCCACTCCCAGTTTGCCCTCCTGCCATCCCCGACCTTGTGATGTGTAGTCGAGCAGGTGCAGATTGACAAGATCATAATTGTTGAGCAATTCCAGTGTGCGGGCATTGTTTTGGCAGATGTGCTTTTTCTCTGGGTTGGTATGATAACTCTCGGGTTGATTGACACAAATCCATGTATGAAAGTCCCTGAGGTTTTGCCTCTTAATGCAATCAAGGGTTTTTTCAATGAAGTCCCGCTCGTTCATGGCCGGCAGGGCTATATGAAGTTTGGGCTCATGTTGTTTCATAGCCTGCAAAGGTAGGATAAATAGTGGTTAGGGTGAAGTTGCGGTTATTTGTAAAAATCTGTAAGATTCATCAAAAGCGATAGCTGAATACTAAAAGACTGCAGCCTTGAATTGCCGGTAAGGATTAAAGACTTTTGGTCGTAATTTTCTATGGAAAAAATGCTTGACGCTAATTCATACCTTACACCTGCAACAAGGTAAAACTGACTTCCCAGTGATTTTCTCATATCAGCCCCGAAAACAAGTCCCGGATTAAAGGCTTTGCGGGTATGAAAGGTTTGGGAGGAAACGGAGAGCTCTTCACCGGAAATATTATCACTTATGGTTATCTTGTATATGTGATCATCTTTGAGGGTGTAATTTAAGTTGACACCGGCCATTAGAGAAGGGTGTAAGTTGCTTCTAAAGGGCTTGTAGTGCAATTCAAGCGGTATTTTAAGATAGGACTGTCTCAGGGATGCCTGATTCGATTTCTTTATTGAAGTGGTTTGCTCAACAAAAGAATAATCGTTGAATTCAACATCCCATAACTGTGCACCCAGGGCAAAATTGATCCGGTTGGAGGTTTTGGGAAACATTATGTCGAAATACAGACCAGGATAAACAGTTGTAACGGTTTCTGCGATTCGGGCTGATGCCGGTTTCATGTTGGGGTTGGTTTTAAATGAGAGCGTTGAACTTTCGGTTATCAGAGAAATGCCCGGATTGATTTTTACTTTTGGAATTTTTTCATTTGATATCCAAAAAGGATTACCGGTACATTGATTGTAGCTTACTATTAAATTTCTGAAGGCATTGAGAGAAAACTTTGTACCCATAACCCCGGCATTTACCTGGGGGCAATTTCTGGTAAGATAGTTGAGCACTCCCAGGTACTCATTGGTGATAATTATGTAGGTTTGACCATTTCGGAATACCTCGCTTTTTATTTGCCGCAGCAAATACAACTCACCCTCATCCTTTTGCACAAAATAAAGGCTGCTGTATGCATACAAAGATATTTCTCCCTGCACGATTACTTCCATAAATAATGGTTGAAGGGTAATAGGTTTTCCTTCAGCAGTTTGCAATACAGGTTCTACCCCTGATTCCGGATCGCTGAACACATAGTCGAAATGCTGTAGCAAATGGATTATTTCGTCTGACTCCTGAAGTTGAGTGATGTCAAAATTAGCGTGCCTGAGAAATGTATTCAGATCGATGGCTTTTGTGTTGAAAACCAGTTTCTGCCCAAAACCGTAACCATTAAGTTCACGGGGGCCAAAAGTCTGAACCTCATCATCAACAGAGTGCATAAACCTGCACCTCAGATGGGAATTTCTGGAGGTGCCAAATTCTACCAGTCCATGAATGGTATCGTTTTCCAGGGTAATGATATAACCTGGTTGAAACCCGAATGGTATTTCTGGTTTAACCTTTGCCTCAATAGTGTTAAAACCTGCTGCTAACCATATCAGAATAGCCAGCAAAGCAATGCGGGGGGATGTGATTGATTTTGTCATACTTTTATGTGTGTTACAAATATATTTTATTCGAAATGCAGGAACAACAATATTAAGTGTTTACCCGACAAAAGAGAACAAAACCATCACATCCTTGCAGTAGAAAAGACTATTTTTTTTGTCTTTTTCTCTCGTGCTCATCGAGGATGATCTTGCGCATTCTTATTTTGGCAGGAGTAAATTCTACAAATTCATCTTCAGCAATATATTCAAGGGCTTCTTCCATCGAGTATTTCACAGCAGGAGCAATGACAGCTTTGTCGTCAGATCCTGAAGCTCTTACGTTGCTCAGTTTTTTTGTTTTGGTCAGGTTTACGATGAGGTCTTCCTGCTTGTTATTCTCACCAATCACCTGTCCGGCATAAATATCTTCGCCCGGATCGATAAAGAACTTGCCTCTGTCCTGCAGTTTATCAATAGAATAAGCTATGGCCGTGCCTGTTTCCATGGCAATGATGGCTCCGTTTCGCTTGCGCTGAAAATCTCCTTTGTAGGGTTCAAATCCTTTGAGTCGGTGCGACATTACAGCTTCTCCTTCGGTGGCAGTTAGCATGTTGGAGCGCAAACCGATAAGACCCCGTGAAGGCATTTCAAATTCCAGATGGGTGCGTTCGCCCTTATTTTCCATATTTACCAACTCAGCCTTGCGCTGCGATACCATTTCGATTACTTTTCCGGCAAATTGCTCGGGAACATGCACGGTAAGGTATTCCACCGGTTCGTGCTTAACCCCATCAACTTCCTTAATAATCACCCTGGGCTGGCCTACCTGCAATTCATATCCTTCGCGGCGCATGGTCTCGATGAGGATAGAAAGGTGCAATACACCCCTTCCGTAAACCATATAGGAGTCAGCAGAATCGGTAGGTTCAACGCGCATGGCCAGGTTCTTTTCTGTTTCCAGGAATAACCTGTCGCGCAAATGGCGCGAAGTAACAAACTTACCATCTTTTCCAAAGAAAGGGGAATTGTTGATGGTGAATAGCATGCTCATGGTGGGCTCGTCGATGGAAATGGGTAACATCCCTTCGGGCGCTTCAAAATCTGCAATGGTATCACCAATCTCAAAGTTTTCCATACCCAATACGGCACAAATCTCTCCGGACTCTATTTCCGTTTTGACTTTTTCTTTTCCAAGGCCTTCAAATACGTAAAGTTCTTTAATTCTGGCCTTCTTGATTGTACCATCTCTTTTTACCAGCGATACCTGCTGGTTAGGGGCAAGTTTTCCCCGGGTAAGCCTTCCCACTGCAATACGACCCAGGTAGGAACTGTAGTCAAGCGATGTAATCTGCATCTGGGTGTTTCCTCCAAGTTGTGGTGCCGGGGGAATGTGTTCAAGTATCATATCCAGCAGGTAGGTAACATCTTCGGTAGGGGTATTCCAGTCAGGGCCCATCCATCCTTCTTTGGCCGAACCATATACTGTTGGAAAGTTCAGCTGATCTTCTGTGGCATCGAGAGAGAACATCAGGTCGAAAACTTTTTCCTGGGTAAATTCGGGATCGCAATTGGGTTTGTCCACCTTGTTGATAACCACGATGGGTTTTTTGTGGAGCTGAATGGCTTTTTCCAGTACAAAACGGGTCTGGGGCATGGGGCCTTCAAAAGCATCTACAATGAGCAGTACGCCATCGGCCATGTTGAGTACACGTTCCACTTCGCCACCAAAATCGGAGTGACCGGGAGTGTCAATAATGTTGATTTTTATGTCATTGTACCTTACTGAGCAGTTTTTTGACAGAATGGTAATCCCTCTTTCACGCTCCAGATCGTTGCTGTCCATGATAAGTTCACCGGCATCCTGGTTATCTCTGAAGAGTTTTCCCTGGTGCAGAAGTCTGTCTACCAATGTGGTTTTACCGTGGTCTACGTGAGCGATAATTGCAATATTACGAATGTTGTGCATTGTCTTTACGTTTAAAAAAATAAGGGTGCAAAGGTACTGCTTTTCTCTGTAATTAATTCGTAATATCTGTCTGCCTGTTGCATGAACTTTATGTTAAATTCTTACAGTATGTTTTGATCGTATTTATTATAACCTTTTTCAAACTTCATGTACGAAAGCAAATCCATCACAAATTGCTTTTTACTGCTGATTCAAAAGCTGAAGATGTTTGCCGAAATACCTGCCTGCCAAAGGTTAAGATTATGTTCGTTGCCCAAAGAAAATATGCTGTTTTTAATCTCGAGAGCAATAAAGTTTTGCGGTCTGTAATGATATTTTAAACCAACACCCATTGTAACTCCTGCAGAAAAAGTATTTACGTTAATCTTTTCTAAGCTTGTCATAATGCCGTCCTGTGTAGCCGTGCGTTTCTCCATTTCGCTCTTGTTGTCAAGGTTTATGTTGATAGCGGGGCCTGCAAAAATATAGGGCCTCAGGGTTTCAGTGTTGAACTGGAACACGGGTAAAAGCTCAGCCATCAAGTCAGTACGTTGTATTGAAGCCACTCTGTATAGGGTAGGGTCAGTATAGAAAGTCTGGCTGAACTGATGTTGATACCAACCTGCCTGAAATCTGAGGTGGGTATATGGAACCTTCCATAAGGGGATGTCAAGGAAAAGAGCAAGGGAAAAATTATTATCATTTTCATCCAGATCGAAGGGAAGATTTTCTTCATAGGCCGTTTTGCTGATGTTGTGGCTGGCCATAACTGCACTGGCCGTAATTCCCCCTGCCAGATAAGGAATATTGCGGCAATTTCCCTTATTAATTGCTTCTGTGATAAAACGTACTTTCCAGTGATGAAGTCGGGCATTTTCCAGCTGTCGTTGCCATCTTTCGCAGCCCGGAGCCAGCGTGTTCAGCTCTTCAAGTATGTTTGCAACGGTAAGCTCCACAATTTCGTGGCTTTCCATAAAAAAACGCTTACCATGTTTCATGTAAAGATAAGTAAGCTTACCGCTTGCCGCTTTTTCCAGAAATACTTTTTGCTCCCTGTTTCTGTATATGATGGTGCGTGAGACATAAGGATTTTCGCCATCTATTTGAAAATACTCCAGCTGGCTGGCCGTAAAAGTGCTGACCCTGGAGTTAAACTGCATAACTGATACAAAGCCCGGAGTTGCCGGATTGAAAAGAATACTTCCTCTTATTTCAATACCATCAGTGGTTTTGGCAATGCCCGACTTGTAGGTTTCAGCCTGGGTAGAGGTTGAAAATACAAAAATCAACAATGCCAGTGCTGCCAGGGTTTTAAGAATATTGATGGGTTTGAGGCTTATCATAACAGGAGATGCGTTTATGGATTAGGATGCTGGTAGTTCTCTCTGAGGTATTGGGGGTCGAATTCGTAAAATGCATTGGTGTACCTGGCAACCTGTAAGGGATAGTATCTACCCGTACCAATGTAAACTTTACCTTCAATGGTAAAAGTTACACAACCTCTTGTATGGATGTCCGGGTAAGTTGTTACCCACTTCCATTGATCAAGCATAGGGTCATAAGTATAAATTTCTCTGTTTTCACCTTGTTCAGATCTGCCTAAACCTGCATAACCAACTCCGTCAATTGAAAATCCAATGCCTTCTGCAATGCTCACTGGAAATTCAGATACTTCTGTCCATGAGTCATTCAAAAGATTATAACGATATATGGTGTTGGTCAGTGAGCCTGATAAATGGTCAATTCCGGTCCCCATGTATCCATCATTGTCAATACTGAAGGCAATGGTTTGGGAGATTACAGGGACAGATAAATGAGCGGATGGGTGCCAGGAATCACTTTGAGGTTTGTATTCAAAAAAATTGGGGGCATTATCATCATCAGTATTTCCCCCATAGGCAAAGACTCTGTTGTTGGCATCCAAAGTTGAAATTCGTGTGCTGTTGCCGGGAAAACTGGTTTTTTGCACCCATTGATTTTCATCGGGCAAAAACTCATACAGGCGTCCACTAGGCCACGATGTATGGGTACGAATGATAAACCCTCTGTTATCGAAGACAAACCCAACCAGGTATGATGAACCAGCGGGAATGTCTGATTTTTGAATCCATAAGTTGGTGGTTGGGTTGTATTCATAGAAGCTATTACGACCAACATGTCCTTTTTTATTAATCGTAAAACCCATTCCGTGAGATGTTTTTATGGGGAAATTTCTGATTTGCCTCCATGAGCTCAACAAACGAAAAGGCTCAGTTGTATAGGTTCTTAAACCATCACTGCTTACAACCAGTTCTTCTATAACTCTAAAGGTTGCCTTCTCAAGATGTACTATCAGCTTATCTCTCGATAGTTGGAGTATCCGGGTTTCAGCATCACCAATAATTACTTCTGTATCAAGGTTGAAGTTTTCTCCAATAATGATAATGGTGTCATTTTCCCAGGCTACATAAGTGCTTACATCAAGTATTTTAGGTTTTAGATATTTGAATGTATCGGTAGTCATTACTTCATGATTATCCAGCTTAACTGAGAGCCGGCCCGCTTCAGAACCCATACTTGTTGGAACCTTTATGACGATTGAGTCTGAGCTGATACTAAGGATGGGGGCAATGGACTTGTTGATTTTAACCTCCGGATTTTTTTCTGAAGAGAACCTGTACCCTTTAATAACCAAAGTGTCGCCCTTATTTCCCACCTTAGGATTAAAATCATGAATCTCATGACTGGTTCCTTCCAGGCCAATGGTAATTCGATTGCTTAGATATGTATTGTGTTCGTCTCTGCCGAATGCCTGCACCTTAATGCTTCTGTCATCATTACTGAAATTTTCAAGTCTATAGGTATAATCAATTGAATATTCTGCCTGGCCTATAATCAAGGTGTCAATACCTACATATTTTTCATCAATTACAAACCCATAGCTTACCATGTTATGGGTTTGCTGAGAATTGATGATAAGACTGCCAGAAAGGGTTACTCCATCAAAATTGTTGTCTAATGGATTTTTCAGGACAACGAACGGGAAATCTTTTTCACCTGGGAACTCTAAATCTTCTTTGCACCCTAACAACAAAAGTAACGACAGAAAAATGATAGAATAAAGTCTTACCATGGCCAGAAATTGATTGAAAAGTTAAAAGACAGATTGCTCAATTGATAATCCTTAAACTTAGAATCGGTATAATGGCTGTAACCCCACCCTGCAGCGATGAAGTTCCGGGGCAGGAAATAGTATTGTACACCCTGGTGAATGGTTATCCCTGTAAACCACCCTGATTTCTGGTAGAAATTCTCAATGTAAGAGGTGGTATAAATGTTGTCCTGTCGTTGGATTATGATCATCTTGTTTGAAAAATCCAGGTCATATATTCCGCTGATTCCTAATGAAATATAGGGTTCAATACGTTTCCATGAAAAGCTATACCGCAATGCAGCATCAAGCTGCAACATGGAAAAGTCAATCAATACATCCTGGACGTAATTGTCAGTGGAAAGGTGGTCGAAGGTTGCCACAGAGTTTCCGGAGTGGCTGATAAGCCTTATGTCTACCCCAAAGAAACGGTAGGTATAGAATGGAAAATGCACCGTTAATGCCGGAGAATAAAAGGTGGAATTAAGGGTCCTGCGCTCCAGCCTGATGTTAAGATAGGAATCTTCAGGCAGAAAAAAATTCATAGAGTTGTACTGAATACCGGCAGCAACAAAAGGCATGGGAAAACGAACATTGAGTCTATTGTCATTGTATCGTTCAAAAAAATAAGCCATGGAGGATTTGGTGAAGACTGTTTTCTGGTAGTCGCAAAAGCTATTTTCGCAAGGTTCTGCCAATTCATTGATGATTTGACGGTAATTATTCCTGTCAACACCTGTTTGTTTATCCGTTTTTACATAAAATCTGTATTTTCCCCGGGTGCTGTGAAAAAGCTTGGCCTTTCCATGTGAGAGCTCTTCCGTGAAATAATACCCATGGCTGCCATCTTCCTTTTCTACTCTCAGGGCGCGGTATGTTTTATTGTCAATGGTAACCTCAGTGGCGTCTCCTGCCCTGTAAAGCACAAAATCGTCCCCTGGCTTTCTGGCTCTGACTTCTGCGGGCCATGTGGCAGGTTTTTCTATTTCAGCAGAAAAAAGAAGTGTATCTCCAAGTGCTACTGTACCGTTTAAAGAACTACTAATATTGCGAAACTGGGATATGCCGGATGAAACCGAAATCAAAACCAAAATGATTGAATAGAAAGTACGCTTCATAGATTGTTTTTTGTAATATGTTGCAAAATTAACACTTTTTTAATGCTACCATGCAAGAAGATGGTTTTTAACATTCAGTATTTGTTTTGCAGCAATTCAATCCTGCTTCGATAAGAAAATCTTACAAGAACCCGGTTGACTATGTCAAATATGAAAAAAAATACAGATTAATTTGTTTTTTCTATGTTGATTGTTTACTTTTAACTTGTTTAAAGAAAATATTGTATTATTGATCAACAAAGTATGTTGTTTTAATAATAGGTTTTTAAATTCGACGCTACTTGTTCACGGGTAGTCTTGTTAAAAATGGTGCGGCAATGGAAAGAGGTAACGATGTTCAAATTTTGATTACGGATACCCATCGCATGTATGCAGAAGGATTGAAAGCCATGCTTAAGGTGAAAAAACGGCTCGGCAACCCTTTGGTTGCTACCTCTTCTGTTGAGGCCCTTCTAATTATGGAACAACAACCCGTTGATTTGCTTATAACCAATGTGCAGCTCAACGGAGTTTCGGGAATAGATCTCACCCGAAAAGTAAAACAGAGATTTCCCTGCACCAAAGTACTGGCTGTAACTTCCGAAGAAAACCCGGATATTTTGTATGAGGTTGCAGAGGCAGAAGCCGAAGGAGTAATCCTGAAGAATTCTGGTCCCGACCAGTTTCTAATGGCAATTAACAACTTACTCAACAACCAGACTTTTTATGGTAGTTACGGTTTGCCAGGCCTTCTGAGGGGGATGATAAAACCGGGGATTAATGGCAATTTTCTCAATGGCAACGCATTAACCATAACAGAGACAGAAATTTTGAGTTTGATAATCAGGGAGCTTACCGATGAGCAAATTGCAGGAATTCTAAAACTGAACCCTTTAACCATTTCGCGATATCGTAAAATTATTCATAGGAAAACCGGGACAAAAACGCTGGTAGGACTTTTCCGTTATGCGTTTGAAAATCATCTGGAGTGAACAACCCTCTTCCGTCCTTCATTCTAATCAGGAATTTCAACTTTAAGTCTGCTCCGAAATGCGTTTTCTGCAATTGGCTAAGTCGGGCTTCCCCTCGTTTTAAATAAAACCTACAATGCTGAAAATAATCTTTAAGGTTACAATCCTGTCATTGCATCCATAACCTTTTCCATTTTTCGACGCATTTCGAGGGGAGTGCCGCTATAGTTATTCACAATAATGGTAAAGGCAATGAGATTATCGTCCTTTGAGCGCGTATATCCGGTATAAGCCCGCACATTTCCCAGGAATCCGCTTTTGGCAACCAGGATACCCACAGAGGATGTTCCGGAAAACATTCGTGCCAAAGAACCACTTTGACCGGCAACAGGAAACCCCTTGATCAGGCTGTTGTATAGCGCGTCATCCTGCGCGGCAAACAGCAGCATCTGAGTAAGCTGGCGCACAGTTAGGTTGTTATAGGGAGATAATCCACTTCCATCGTGTATGCGCAAGCCCTGTGTATCAATCCCTTTTTCATTCCAAAATTCAGTAATTACTTTGGCCCCGGCAGAATAACTACCTTCATTATGGATTGTTTTTCCCAGTGCTTTGATAAGGTTTTCAGCATAGGTATTTACGCTGTTGAAATTGGTTCGGGCTGCTATATCTATCAGTCGGGGCGATTGTATACGGCTTATAACTACCCTGGATTTTCCTGTTGCATCAGTTGGTGCATTCCGGTGGGTAAATACTTTGCCTGTTAGTTTTACTTGATTTTGCTCAAGGAAATTTGCGAATGTTGCAGCAATAAAATGTCCCGGGTCTGGCAAAGAGCCTTTTACTTCAAAATTGCTTTCTCCCAGGGGTACTGTGCCTGTAAGCCATCGCTCATTGCTGTAAGGAGAGCCATAAATATATACCCGGTCACCCGAACCGCGGGGGCCTGTAGTAACGTCATTATGAAAGGTCATGCCAGGTATTGCAGGGTCGGTTTTTGCCACGGTAGCAGGGGCTCCAACCCGGTTGGCGGGTTGAAAAAAAACACTGTACAGGTTTTCGTGGGTTGTTAGCGCATGGGCTCCCGCACCGAAATAGTTTCCCATATCTTCCCACATCCATTTGGGGGGAATCATGTGGTCATCAAACCAGGAGCCGTCGGCAATAATGTTCCCTTGGATGGCTCCTATTCCTGATGCTTTGATTTCTCTGAGCCATTGGTGGAAAAGGGTATCAACAGACAGGCTGTCGGCCACCATTTTTGCTCCCAGCATTGGGTCGCCTGTACCTTTGATGTACAGGTTGCCATTAAGCACTCCGTTTTCAATTTTTCCATCATACTGCATCAGGGTTTCAAAGCGATAATCGCTTCCCAGCAGTGATAATGCTGTCAGGGTTGTAACTACTTTTTGTGTGGAGGCAGGGATGAGGGCCAGGTCTGGGTTATGTTCAGCAATGGTTTTGCCTGTTCGGGTATCAATGGCATAAAATCCCCAGGAGGTGTTTTTAAGGGATTCATCAGCTGAAAACTCTGCAAGGGCTTTTTTCAGGGTCTTTTTGCGGGATTGTTCATCTGAATTATCCGCTTTAAATGCGTATAAACCCGTTAAGATAAGCAGGAAAGAAACCAGGATTGCGAAATATTTTTTACCCATGTTGCAGTCAGATTAACAGGTGTATGATTTGTTATCTTCCAAAAATGGTGATGCGGATGTAATTGCCGGGATTGCTGCGAATATCTTCCAGCAAAAGCTCCAGCTGCTTTGAAGAGGCTTCAAGGTTGTTATACAATTCTTCATCATTCACCAGCATCCCCATGGTCCCTTCTCCCTTTTCTATTTTTTCAAGGATGCTGTTGAGGTTGGTAATACTATGCTCTGCCTGGTAAAGTGTTTGGGTAAGATTGGCTGCAGCCAGGCTGTCAGAAATGGAAGAAAAATTTGTAAGAATATTGGTCAGGGTTTCATTGTTGTCTTTCAGGTTTTGGCTGATGGATTCGGCATTGCTGAGGATATTGGAAACTCTTGTGGCCTCTCTGTCAATGGATTGGTCGAGACGATCGGTGGTTTTTTCCAGGTTTTCAAGGGTCTGCTGTATGCTTTGAAAGCTGCTGGTAATGTTTACCCGGGTTTGTTCATTGAAAATTGCCTGAAAAACTACCATAACAGAATCAATCTGCCCGAAAAGTTCCTGTGCTCTTTCTTTGATGGGAGCCACCAGCTGACTTACCTCATCCTGGATGGATGCTTGCTGACCCGACGCCAGGGTATCTCCATCGCTGATGAGCCTTGGAGAATCACCCAACCGGATAACAATTTCGCGGGTTCCGGTAAGACTGGCACCTGTAAGCATTGCCACTGAATTGTCAGGTATAGGAATATCTCTGGATACAATGCTTTCTACCAGTATTCGTCCGCTACCATCAGGGAAAAAACTGATGCGATTTACCTGCCCTATGGATACCCCGCTGAGCAATACGGGATTGGATTCGATAAGACTGGTTACATCGTCATAAATAGCATAAAACCTCATTTGCCGGGTAAAAATGTCTTTCCCTTTGAGGTAGTTTAGCCCCCAGATAAATAAAAACACGGACAAAACCGTCAGGATTCCTATCTTGATTTCTCTTGAAATTTTCAAAATGTTTACTGTATTAAGTTGTATTGAACTAGTGTTTCTTTCAAATTAATTACCCATCTCCTTATCCTGGATTGCAATGCAACTTTAAGGGTTCTGCCTGTTTTGATTCAGGATTCTCATTGCTTCTGCCGGTGCAATGCGTTCATTGTTTTTAAAAGCAACTACAAATGCATCTCTAAAACCATTCTGATGCAGTTTTTGTTGAATCAGGGTAGCTTCTTCGAGGGTACTTTCATTTCCGACGGTATACTTAAACATACCCTCATGAAAGTAAAAACTGATTCCCTTCATTCCTTTGAATTCAGGTGCATCTATAGGCCTTTCTACAGAAGTGGTGGCGAATTGAACCCTGAATGTGATATCATGGGCATTGCCTTTCTCGGGCTTGTTTACCAAAGGAGGGGTAGGAGTGGGGTTTGCCTGAGAAGAAGCTGGTTGGGTGGTTTCGACAGCTTTGGGTTTGTTATTGTTGCTGTTGGCTGAGGCAAGCTGTTGCCGGGCCAGGTTGTCCTGGTAGGTTTTATAATCCCTGAATGCCCTGAAAATAGCCGAAGCAATATGGGCCTGCCCGGTTTCAGAAATGAGGTATTTTTCTTCCTGGTCATTGCTTAAAAATCCTGCTTCAACAAGAATACCGGGCATAGCGATGTTGTAAAGTACCAGAAAACCTGCTTGTTTAACCCCGCGATCATGCCTTCCGGCACGGTCTCTGAACTGATCCTGAACAAGGGATGCCATGGTAAGGCTTTGATTTAGATAATGGTTCTGAAACATGCTGAACATTATGTTGGCTTCAGGAGAATTCGGATCATAACCATCGTAGGTTTCCAGGTAATCATCCTCATAAAGGATAGAAGCATTTTCTTTTTTTGCCACTGCCAGGTTTTCTTTACTGCGGTGCAAACCCATTACAAACGTTTCAGTCCCGAATGCCCTTCGCGACGGGCTTGCATTGCAGTGAACAGAGATAAACAGATCTGCTTTATTGTCGTTGGCTATTTGCGTGCGGTTGCGAAGCTCAATAAATTCATCTGTCGTCCGGGTGTAAATTACCTCTACATCATCAAAGTTCTGCTCAATATATTCTCCCAGCTTAAGGGAAATGGCCAGTACTATGTCCTTCTCCTTGGCCAACAATCCAATAGCTCCCGGATCACGGCCTCCATGGCCGGGGTCAATGACGACTTTACGCACGAATCCATGCCTGTCTGCATGCAAGGGAAGTGCATACAGCAAAAAAACCGATAATATACCAAAAATTATAATCTTTCGTTTCACTTATTAATTGCTCGTTTTTTTATAGTTTTGCGCTTGAATTTTTCATGGGTTATTACCCGCTTTCGTGTACCAGCTTTTTTTGATACTCCTGAGGAAGAAAACAAACAAACAAAAGTTTATCGTCGTCTGGATTCTTACAACAGTTTTCCGATTTGTATTAACTGCGGATTTATTATCAAAAAACAGTACTTTAATATCTACGTGATATTTTCTCTCATATTGTGCAAAAATAATATTAAAAAGAATTGCGTACAAGCTTAGTATTCAAGTTTTTTATAATCATAACATTTTGTTATGGGTTTGCTTCCTGGAAAAATGTTTCTGCGGGGTTGTTTTACACATCCGGTAATTTGATTTTGACAGACACTATCCAGCCACAACCCCTCCAGAATGTTGTCATTACAGATACCATCATTCAACCTGATACTACAGACGCTGTTGTGGGTAATGATACCCTTGTTGCTACATCTGTACAGCCTGTACGCCAAAGGGGTACCGCAGTAATTCTTGACTCAAAGGTTGATTATTCGGCTGTAGATTCCACCCGGTTTGATATCAGAAGGCAGGTGGTTCATCTTTGGGGAGATGCCGACCTCAAATATACCAATATCCACCTGAAGGCTGCGTATGTCAAAATCAATTTCAACACCAAAGAGGTGTATGCTGTGGGGATGCCTGATTCATTGGGAGTTATTCAGGGTAATCCGGTATTTCAGGAAGGAGATCAAAGCTTTGAATCAAGGGAAATCCGGTACAATTTTGAAACACAGAAAGGACGTACCCTGCAGGTAATTACCGAAGAAGCAGATGGTTATCTCCATGGGGAGGTGGTGAAGATGATGGAATCCAAGCAAATACATGTTAGTTCAGGAAAGTACACTACCTGTGATAATCCCGAGCCCCACTTTCATATTTCCTTTAGTCGCGCGAAGATTATTCCCAATGACAAAATTATTTCCACGGCTCCACGATTAACCATTGCAGGGGTAAGAACACCGCTGATATTGCCTTTTGGTTTCTTCCCCAATACCAAGGGGCAAGCCTCAGGAATCCTGATTCCTTCTTACGGTGAAACCAACAACAGAGGTTTTTATCTTGAGAATGGCGGTTTTTATTGGGGAATCAATGATTATATTGATTTGTCCATCAGGGGCGATATTTACTCAAGAGGCAGCTGGGGGGCAAGGATGGGTTCTAATTACAGGAAGCGTTATAAGTACAATGGTAATTTTAATATCAATTATGCCATTAACATTCTGGGTGAAAGAGACCTGCCCGGATATGAGCGCAATCGTGATTTTCGTGTAATCTGGAACCATAGCCAGGATCCCAAAGCCCATCCCAATAGTGTTTTCAGGGCCAATGTAAATGCAGGTAGCAGCCAGTATAACCGTTTCAATCCCACCACCACCAACGATTATTTATCCAACACTTTTTCTTCCAATATAAGCTATTCGGCCAACTGGGCTGCCCGCTACAATCTTTCGGTAAACGCGCGCCACAGCCAGAATACCATTACGGAAACGGTAGATATGAGCCTTCCTGAGGTAGCATTTAGTGTGGGAAGGTTTTATCCCTTCAGGAGGCAAAACGTGCAGGGACGACTGCGCTGGTACGAGGAAATAACCATGAATTATAATATGAATGCCCGCAACGAAATTAAAACAAACGAAGAAGACATGTTTACCAGCGCCATGTTTGATGATCTCCGAAGTGGTGTTCAGCATACCATACCCATGAGTCATTCTTTCAGGGTATTCAATCATTTTAACCTTAGCAACTCCATAAATTATAACGAGCGTTGGTATTTTCGAAAAATAGAACAACGGTGGGATTTTGACAGGGATGATATTTATTTTAATCCTGCTGACGGGCGGGTAGTAAATGATACCGTTACCGGTTTTTTTGGGGTGCGCGATTTCAGCTACTCCAGTTCATTGAATACCCGTATTTATGGTATGGCACAATTTCGCCGGGGACCGGTAACAGCCGTGAGGCATGTGGTTTCTCCCAGCCTTGGGTTTTCACTGCGTCCCGACTTTGCCGACCCGTTTTGGGGATACTATGGCAGATACTACGACTTCAACAGGAATGAAGAGGTTACTTATTCTTATTTTGGCCGTGAAATGTATGGAACACCCCAGGCAGGCAGGTCAGGTTCCATCAACTTTTCTGTGACCAACAATCTTGAAATGAAGGTGAGAAGTCGCAGGGATACCGTTAGCGGAGAACGGAAAATTGCGCTTATCGACAACCTGAGTGTTTCCTCAAGTTATAACCTGGCAGCTGACTCTCTCAATTTGAGCGATATCAGAGTCAGTGGTCGAACACGCCTCTTTGGTCAGTTTGATGTTACTTATTCCAGCACCTGGTCTCCCTATGCAGCAGACAGCCTGGGGAGAGCCTACAACACTTTTTTGTGGGATACGGAAAAACGGTTGTTGCGCATGAGAAACAGTTCCTGGGCCCTTAGTTTTAACTACAACCTGAATTCGGGAAAGGGGGGAGCAACCCGGGGGCCCACTCAACAAGCACAGCAACGTGGTCATGGGGCCGACCCAATAAATGGAATGGGTATGGCAGATGATATGAATGGTAACGGACCGGAGGTTATAGATCAACCCACTGCAGCACCCGGCGTGATTGACTATTCTGTACCCTGGTCCTTAAGATTTTCCTACTCGCTGAATTATAATACCACTATGAATTATAATATTATTCAAAATCCGCAGCCCACCCCTGACCGCAGGATTCTTCAAAACCTGAACTTTTCAGGTGATGTAAATCTTACTCCCAACTGGCGAATAGGCTTCAGCAGTGGGTACAATTTTGAACTCAAAGAAATTACCTATACATCCCTTGATATTTACCGGGATTTGCATTGCTGGGAGCTGTTAATCAACTGGATACCCTTTGGTTTCAGACAGAGTTATAACCTGACCCTGAGGGTAAAATCGAGTGTGTTGCAGGATCTGAAACTTACACGCAGAACCCATCACCTTGACCGGGTTCAGTTCTGATAATGGACAGGGCTTATATGCAAAATAATTTTTTGTAAATGTTTTTTAGAAATAATTAGCGGGTTTGAAAAAAAAATTGAATATTTGCAGTGGCCAAAAACAGGAACTAAAAGCAGTTGTCCTGATGCCTTAAGTAACAATGAGAACAGATTGAGGACTTATAGTTATTACAGCAGAGACAACCAACAGATGCCCAGGTTAAAAGAATTAAATATCAGACAGTTTGAAGTGAAAATTAACTGTTGATGGCCGAAAAGTTTGAATTTTACAACAACAATACAAAATTAAAGAACCATATTGTTAATATTTACTCGTATGAAATTCGTCGTGTACTGATTCAAATCAGAAATGAAAATTGAACGATGCACGACCAATTCCATCTAACCCATTTAATAAAACTTATAAGCAGATGAAAACTATTATTCAAATTGTATTGGCCCTGATAATTGTTCTCCTGGGTTATTTTATTTACGAAAGCATAATGGAGCCTGTTAACTTTAATCGAGAAGTTGCCAAAAGGGAAGCCCAGATTGTACAACGGTTAAAGGATATTCGCCAGGTGCAGATAGCCCACCGGTCAAGGTATGGAGGTTTTGTCAGTGATTTGGATTCATTGATGAAATTTTACAAAACCGATTCTCTTGCAACAATTCGTGCTATTGGTACAGTGCCTGATACCTTAACAGAAACTGAAGCTGTAAGACTGGGTATCGTTCAGCGTGATACTTTTTGGATTCAAACCAGAGACAGTCTGCTTCGCAGAGCCCGTTATCCCATTGACTCCCTTACTTATGTTCCCTTTACTGATGGCGTAAGATTTGTAATGGACGCCGGCCAAATTGAAAGAGGACTTACCAAACTGCCCGTATTTGAAGCCTACGCCTTGCCAAAAGATTACCTGAAAGATCTTGACAGGTGGAAAGTGTATTATACCCGGGATATTGAAGCAGGTTTGCGTGTTGGTTCAATGTTTGAAGCCTCAACTGACGGTAACTGGGAATAATAAATTTTATGGTAATGCATGTTCCTTTTCAAGAAATGTTAAGCATTCATGATGCGGAAAATGTATTAAACACTTCCGGTAAAAACTTTTTATCCATCGAGCTTTCGCCCGGTGGATTTTCTTATTGTGTGCTCGACACCGAAAGATTCAGGTATACGCTGCTTGAATCTTTCCGTGTCGAACATACAGGAGAGTATAATGTAGTTGCAGATTTTCTGGAGTATATCACCAAAGAAAAGAAGTTTCTTACCGCAGATTATCAACGAATAAGCTTTTCTCTTGTAAGCCCTGGAGTTACATATGTACCTACCGATTTGTTTTCTTACCTGGAGAAGAGAAGTTTTATAGATTTTAATATCTACCCCGATAAGGATTATGAAGTAAAGGTAGACAAGCTTAACAACCTTTCTGCTTATGCCCTTTATCCTTTTCCCAAAGTATTGCTTCAGAGAATCAATTACCTGTTTCCGGGTTGCCGTGTCCGGCACAACTCTACCAGTCTGATTGAAAACATTCTCTACATGGTACGATATGGGCGCTTTAGCCCGGAGCTTGTGCTAAATATCCAGAAGGACCATTTCGAGATATTGATCTTTGATGAAAGCAATCTGGTTTTTTATAATTCCTTTACCTATCAAACATGGGACGACTTGTTCTATTACTTGTTTTTTGTGCTGGAACAGCTCGATTTGCAGGCAGAGAATTTAGATGCCATGATCTATGGTGAAGTGAGTATAAATAGCGAGTTCTATAAGAAAATCAGATTGTATGTCAAATCCATTTCTTTTGGTCCCCGCAGTGAACTATTCAAATACAGTGACTGTTTTGATGATATTCCTCATCATTACTACTTTAGTCTTTTAAACCTGAACTCATGCGGATAATTGGTGGCAAATACCAGCGACGACACATTATAGCACCCTCCAAACTTCCGGTTAGACCTACTACCGATATGGCCAAGGAGGCCCTCTTCAGTATTATCAATAACCAATTTGATTTTGAGAATATTTCTGTTCTCGACCTTTTTGCCGGTACCGGTAATATATCTTATGAGTTTGCATCAAGAGGGACTCCGGAAGTTATTGCTGTTGACATGAATAACCATTGTGTGCAATTCATAAAAAAAACAGCAGAGATCTTTGGAATGGAAAACCTAAGGGCTGTCAGAGCTGAGGCATTTCATTTTCTCAGTTTCTGTAAGGTGAGTTTTGATATTGTGTTTGCCGATCCTCCATACGACCTCAAAGGAATTCCCGAAATACCCGTGAAGGTTTTTGAAGCAAATGTTGTAAAACCCGGCGGAATGCTTGTGTTGGAACATGGCGATAATATAAATTTCTCGGGACATCCTTTTTTTGTTGAAAAAAGAAAATACGGAAAAGTTCATTTTAGCTTTTTCAAACCCAAAGAATAAACTCATTGTATTATGGAGAAAATTGCAGTTTTCCCGGGCTCATTCGACCCGATAACCATAGGACATGAATCTATAGTTTTGAGAGCAATACCCTTGTTTGACAAAATTATTGTTGCAGTGGGGGTTAATGCTGAAAAGGCTGGTTTTTTTTCTATTGAAAAAAGAGTTGAATGGCTGGAAAAGGTTTTTGAAGATCATCCCTCTGTACAAGTAAAAACCTACCAGGGGTTGACCGTAGATTTTTGCAAAGCTAACAATATCAGTTTTATTCTCAGAGGTTTGCGCACCTCCGCTGACTTTGAGTTTGAGCGTAGCATTGGTCAGGTAAACAAACAAATGTACCCTCAGATCGAAACTGTTTTTCTCCTTACCACTCCAGAGCATACGGCGCTCAATTCATCCATCATAAGAGATATCATCCGCAATAATGGCGACGCGGCTCCTTTTGTGCCCAAACAGGTGAAATTCTCCTGAAAAGGAGAGTCGCTTTGAGCGGTTTCCTCAGAAATATCTGTCATAAAATATTTTGTGCTTCCCTTCGTTTGTCAATTGGAGAAAATAGCTGTCTCCATTTGAGTAGGATTATAACGGGTTTCTGCCCGAAAGTGCTGTCGGAAATGGGAAACCATAAAGCATGGCGCCAATTCTTCTTAGTTCAGAATGATTTTTACAGTTATCGATAGGTCTAACAATTAAACGGATGAAGCGATTTGGTATATTTATTTCCCTGATGTTTATTGCCTTTTCGGCAATAACAGGCAATTTTGAAATTTCTGTCAGCGGGAATTTCCCGGGTGCAGAAGGTCGTGAAATCCGGTTATTGCAATACGGTGATCTTATTACCTATCGTGAGGTGGAAATTGCTTCCACCCTGATAGACGAGCAAGGAAACTTCTCTTTCAGATTCTCACGTTTCGAACCATTGTATCTGTTTTTCCGGATAGATCATGCCAGGACTGGAATGTTTGCTGAACCAGGACAGGATTACCATCTGCAATGGGATTCGGTAGACTTTAGCCGACTTGACGATCGCATTAATCCATATCTTAACCCCTGGAACTTTAATTATACACTTTCTGAACAGGGCGACCTGCTCAATTCCAGCATCGATGAATTCGAAGAGGTGCTATATGAAAAACTTACCGAACAATTTGTTTTGATACAAATGACCCGCAACGCCGGTTTGCTTGACAATATCCGCCAGCATACCGATTCATTGTTCGGGCACATCGACAACAGCTATTTCCGTGATTATTACAGATACACTTATGCCTATTACCAGCAAGTAGCCAACCTGGGCCGTTTTGGCAACCTGGTGCAGGAGTTTATTCTCAATCAACCTGTTTTGTATCACAATACGCAGTACATGAATTTTTTCAATACCGTTTTTGATACCTATATTTTTGCCGGAAGCAGAAGCATAACCGGACACGACCTTCGATATACCATCAATGAACTCAACAGCTATCATGCTTTGATGGACTCACTGGGAAAGGATACTATTTTGCGCAATGAGGTAATTCGCGAACTTGTAATGCTCAAGGGGTTGCAGGATTTGCACGGAAATCCTGACTACAAACAATCCCACGTTGAAAACATTCTGCAATGGGTCAAGGAAAACAGCAAGTTTCCTCAACATCGAACCATTGCAGGTAATATCCTCTATAATAAAGGTCACCTGAAGGAAGGTAGCCAACTACCTGCTTTTAAGTTGCATAATGATACAGGCAAAGTGATAAGTTTTCCTGATGATTATGAAGGTAAATACCTCTATATCGGTTTCTGGGCAAGCTGGTGCGAAAGCTGTTTGCTTGATTTTATTGCTTTGCGGGAAATTTATCGGGAGCATAAAGACAACCTTGCCATTGTAGCGGTTTCAACTGACAGAGACAAGCAAGCACTCAACAGGTTCATGCAACATCATAATTTCCCCTGGGAAACTTTGCATTTTGATGGTGATTTCAGGTTGCTCGACACCTACCAGGTGCGTGGCATACCGCTGTACATATTAGCCGACAGGAACGGCAAAGTAGTCAGCTTTCCTGCACGCAGACCAGCAGGGGAACTGAAAATTTACCTTGAATGGCTATTGCATCAGGAACGACGACCCCGCAGATAATTGCCGGAGAAATACTCCACCAGGGACCTAATGGAGGGAAATGCATGGGTAAGGATCTCATTCTCCACCGGGATTCCTATCCACCTGACTTCTGTTATTCCTTCCTCTGTTTGCGCCTTAAGCGGCTGTTTTGAGAATGTACGCATGTGAAACCATACTGACTTTTTCAAAACATATCCTGATGTTGCCAGAGGATAGATATGGTAGGTTTCGGGCAAAGTACCCACTATTTCCAAACCCGTAATTCCGCACTCTTCTTCTACCTCCCTGAGAGCCGTTTCTTTAATGTTTTCATTTTTTTCCGGCTTCCCCTTGGGCAGATCCCACTTCCCGTTTCGGAATATAAAAAGTATCTCATCATCAGGATTTTGCACAAGACCTCCTCCTGCAGTGATTTCTGTAAGGTGGTCTCTGAAATACCCCAGCATCTCTTCAGAGCTTTCTCCCAATATGGTAATGGGTGAAGTGATGTTTTTATATTCAATGACTTTAAGGAAGTGGTCTGCTCCTTTTTTTTTAAGTTCCGCAAAGGAAATGGTATTCTCTGAAAGGGGAGGAGTATGCTCCGACAGAAGTATCTCTGTATTGTGGTAAAAAATATGTGTCATTTTATTCTGTATTTTTGCGGGTAAAATTACTTCAATTTCCTGCAAATACAATAGAATCGGGTTAGGATACACAAGATGAGCCCGAATACCGGATTGCGAATTTTAATAATTGGTAAAAAATCCGTAGGTTTGCCGGCGGTTTACCGGTAATCCCCGGGTTGTTGTTGTTGACTGGAAACCAATGTGTTGATTGATTGCGCAAGAATCTGAATGACTCAATACTTCACTTCACTAAAAATAGATCTCATGAGCTCTTCTGAAATAGCAGATAAAGTAGCACAATACTTGCTTGAAATCCAGGCTGTAAAACTAAATGTTTCGGAACCCTTTACCTGGGCCAGTGGCCTTAAGTCGCCCATTTATTGTGATAATCGCCGGATTCTGTCTTTTCCGGAGGCACGCAATTATGTAAGAAAATCGCTGGCTCAAAAAGTCAGGGATCATTTTCCCGATGCAGAGGTTGTTGCAGGTGTAGCCACAGGAGCTATCGCCCATGGTGTTTTGGTGGCAGAAGAACTCGACTTGCCATTCGTATACGTGCGCAGCACCCAGAAAGAACATGGCCTGGGAAACCAGATTGAAGGATATTTGCCCGCAGGAAAAAAAGTAGTGGTAATTGAAGACCTGGTTTCTACCGGCCAAAGCAGTCTTGCTGCTGTAGATACCCTGATTAACGGCAAAGCAGAGGTACTGGGCATGATTGCCATTTTCACCTATGGGTTGGAAAACGCCATTGAAAACATGAAGTCTGCCAAATGCACGCTTCACACCCTAACTGATTTTAGCACCCTTATAAAGCAGGCAGTAAATATGGGGGTTATGCATCACAGCAGCCTGGATTCTCTTGAGCAATGGAGAGAAAACCCCAAAGCGTGGAGATAGATATCAATCTGCCCTAACCCATTAACGATAATCCAATAACACTATACTATGACTGAATTTGTAAGTGAGAGAGTAAAAGTGAATGCCCCATCCAACGATGTTTTTGCCTTTATGGGCGATTTTAACAATTTCGGTAAACTCATGCCTGAGCAAATTAAAAACTGGAAATCGGATGCAGATAGCTGTTCTTTCACCATTGAAGGAATGGCTGATTTAAGTATGCGAATAGCCACAAGAAATCCAGGTAAGAATCTTCATATTGTGGCAGACGGTAAAAACCCTATTGATTATACCCTTGATGTTTTTTTCTTTCCTGTTGATGAGAGCAGCAGCCAAGCGGAGATTGTGTTCAATGCCGATTTGAATCCCTTTATTAAAGCGGTTGCCTCCAAACCCTTGCAGAATTTTGTGGATATGCTTGCACAGAAACTTCAGCAGCATTTCGCCTGAGGGATTTATACAACAAAAACCACTTCTTTAAAGTCAAACAGCCTGGTTTCACCCCGGGCTGTTTCAATGATAAGGCGTCCCCATGGGTCGGTTCCTTTTATAGTTCCTTCAAATGTTTCTTCATCCGTTCTGAAATCGGCCTTTGTATTCATGCGAAAGAGTGCTTTATGATATGCATTTAAAAGCAATTCATTCTGTTCTGCACGAAGACAGTTGTACCAATAGCTGATTTTAGCCGAAAGGGTTTCAATAACCTCATTGATATCGTATGTTTTTCCGGTAATCTGATGCATCGAAACAGGATTAGGTGCATCAGAAACAAATACTTCCTGGTTTACATTGAGGCCAATACCGCAAACCGCTGTTTTTATCTTATCAGCCATAATGCTGTTTTCCACCAGAATGCCTGCAATTTTTTTATTGTCAACATAAATGTCATTGGGCCATTTTACAGAAGATACAAAATCCGAAGGAAGGTAATTGTCAACTGTATCTTTGACCGCCAGTGAAAGCATTTGGGTCAACCTGAACTGATGTTGGGGTGAGAGAAACTCCGGTTTTAAAATCCACGAAGCAGTCACATTTTTACCCGCTTCACTTTCCCAGGTATTAAAAGCATAACCTCTTCCGGAGTATTGATTCTTGGTCTTAATTACGGTACCTTCACAAATATCCTGTTCTTTTATGAGCTCTTTTGCCTTGCTGTTGGTTGAAGCAAGCTGTTCAAATTCCAGAATTTTTTTACCTATAGGTGAGCGATACATAATTGTTGTGTTTTTTTGGGTATCAATGGCTTGTCAGATAATTACCAGGCAATTTACCTTATTGGACTATAATAGTTCAGCTTCGCCTTAACTATCCGGTGTTTCGCATATCATTCTCTTGATCAGGTAGCTATAATGTTTGTTCAGAAAGCCATAAGGCAGGTATTAAACGGGGTGACAAACATTTCGCATTATAAAGTGTTTTAAAAACGGGAATTGGCAGAATAATGAAATAGGATGCTGTTTACCTTTAAAAAATTAAAAGAACTCCTCCGGGCTATGCTCTTATCGATTCAATTCTCATTAAAAATAGTTACTTTTGTAGCTTGTAAAGATCTGTATTAATAACCGGTATAAATCTTATGCAAATTAAAGCAATTCCATCTAAAGTAGGATAAATAAAATCATGCATGATTAAAGAAAAAGTAACTGACATCACAGAATTACTGGTAGAAGAAGTAATTAAAGGGATTCAGGAAAAAAAAGGAAAAAAAATCACCTGTTTGGATCTGGGGAGTCTGAAAAGCACCGTATGTGATTATTTTGTTGTTTGTCATGGCACCAGCAGTACGCATGTAAGTGCGATTGCAGAGTCCATAGAAGAGCAGGTAAACACACATTTAGGTATGAGGCCTGGCAGGAGAGAAGGTTTTATGAATGCCGAATGGATTTTGCTCGATTATCTTGATGTTGTAGTACATGTTTTTCAAGAAGAGATAAGAGAGCATTACAAGATAGAAGATCTTTGGGCAGATGCACCTGTGCAGAGAGTCGAAGATGAATAAAAACAATTGTTTGAAGATTATATATAGCTAAACTTAATAATGAGCAAAGAAAATAACAATTCGAAATCGGAAAGCCCCAACAGCAACCCACAGGGCAGTTCCGGCCCATCAGGAGGTTCCCCTTCAGATGCAAAAAAGAAACCGGCATCGGGCGGCGGGCCGGGTAAAGGCAAAACACCACCCTTTAATTTCTACTGGATTTACGGATTACTGGCCGTACTGTTCATAGCCCTTCAGTTTTACAACTGGGGGGGCACTGCCGTGGAAATATCTCAGCAGCGATTTGAAAATCAGATGTTGAATAGCGGAGACCTTGAAAAAATCCTGGTAATCAACCGCGAATTGGTTGAGGTCTTCATTCGTGAAGACAGAATCCAGAATTATGATGAACTGAGGGATAAAGGAGTGACAGATGGACCTCACTTTACTTTCAAAATCGGTTCAGTAGATAATTTTGTCGGACGTGTAGACGAAGCCCAGGAAGATATTCCTGCCAATCAACGTGTACCCGTGTTTTACGAACAACGCAAAGACTGGGGAACTGATATTTTAAGCTGGTTGCTTCCCATCGGATTGCTAATCGTATTTTGGATCTTTATCATGCGTCGTATGGCCGGAGGAGCAGGTGGCGGTCAGATTTTCAATATAGGCAAATCCAAAGCGCAGGTTTATGACAAAGATACCCGTGTAAATGTAAACTTCAACCATGTTGCAGGTCTTGAAGAAGCCAAGATAGAGCTCATGGAGATTGTAGATTTTCTGAAAAATCCCGGCAAATATACTGATTTGGGTGGCCAGATTCCCAAGGGAGCCTTGCTCGTAGGACCTCCCGGTACAGGGAAAACCCTGCTGGCAAAAGCTGTAGCCGGTGAGGCACAGGTGCCCTTTTTCTCTCTCAGTGGATCTGACTTTGTTGAAATGTTTGTAGGTGTGGGGGCATCAAGAGTAAGAGACCTGTTTAAACAGGCCAAGGAGAAGGCTCCATGCATCATTTTTATTGATGAAATTGATGCCATCGGGCGTGCCCGTGGTAAAAATGCCATGACCGGTGCCAATGACGAGCGCGAGAATACACTGAACCAACTCTTGACCGAAATGGACGGCTTTGGTACCAACGTGGGGGTGATTATTCTTGCTGCTACCAACCGGGCTGATATTCTCGACAGAGCTTTGCTGCGTGCAGGAAGGTTCGATCGCCAGATACAGGTCGAAATGCCTGACCTGGAAGAGCGTAAAGCTATTTTTAAAGTGCACATGAAACCTCTTAAGCTGGCAGAAGGTGTAGAACCTGATTTTATGGCCCGCCAAACTCCTGGTTTCTCAGGCGCTGATATTGCAAATGTTTGTAATGAAGCAGCGCTGATTGCCGCAAGACAAAATAAGAAAGCAGTATTCAAACAGGACTTTCTGGATGCTGTTGACCGTATTATTGGTGGTCTTGAAAAGAGAAATAAAATTATTTCTCCCAATGAAAAGAAAGTGGTGGCTTTTCATGAGTCGGGGCATGCAGCCACCAGCTGGCTTCTCGAACATGCACATCCTCTGGTAAAAGTTACTATCGTACCAAGGGGTAAAGCGTTGGGCGCTGCATGGTACCTGCCCGAAGAACGTCAGCTGACTACTTTTGAGCAGATGTTTGACGAAATTACTTCGGCACTGGGAGGAAGAGCTGCAGAACGACTTGTATTCGACAAAATTTCTACCGGCGCACTCAACGACCTGGAAAAGGTGACCAAACAAGCCTATGCAATGGTAGTGTATTATGGCCTGAACAAAAAGCTTGGCAATTTAAGTTATTATGATTCTACCGGTCAGAGTGAATATTCCTTCAACAGGCCCTATTCTGAAAAAACGGCCGAACTAATCGATATTGAGGTAAAATCCATCATTGATGAAGCTTACCAGAGAGCCCTGAATATCCTTACCGAGAATCGTGACAAACTTGATGAACTGGCCAATCTGTTGCTGGAAAAAGAGGTTATTTTCCGCGAAGATCTTGAAAAAATATTTGGAAAAAGACCCTTTGGAGAAACCGAAACATATCCCACAGGACCGGAAGCTGAAGTGGAAGGTTTGAAAGAGAGCAAAGTGCCGGTTAATGAGGAAACAGAACCTCTGCAAGCTGAAAACAAAGCAGAGAAGGGAAATACTGGCCCGGATAAAATGGATAGCGTTAACCCGTAAAGGTTGTTGAAACAAAATGAAGGAAAGTACTTCAAGGGAGAAGGTGTTGAAAGCCATCAGGGATGCACTTGTGGATCCCATGCCCCCGCCTTATGTAGACGAAGACTTTTCTGATGCGATCTATGCAAGACCCAGCTCAGAATACGATGAGGTAACTTTTGCCGAAGCATTGGCAAAGGTGGGTGGTCAGTTTGTATATAGCAGCAATCTTGATGAATTTGCTGGCAATTTCAAAGAGTTTCTTTCCGGACAGGCAAGCCAAAATCTGCATTGTTATGAAGATGTTTTGCAAAGATTGCTTAATGATAGTGGCATCTTCTGTTTCAATGCCCGAGAAGAATACAAGGACTGCGAAATAGGAATCAGTACATGCGAATTTCTGGTGGCCCGGTTGGGCTCCATTATGGTTAGCAGCAGGCAGGGATGCGGAAGGAAAGGGTTTTTCTGGCCTCCTTTGCATATCGTTGTGGCATGGAAGGGGCAGTTGATTTATGATCTCAGAGATGCATTCAGGGCCGTCAAAAAAAAGTACAGTGATTCTCTCATGCCCTCTATGATTACCATGATTACCGGCCCCAGCAGGACAGCGGATATTGAAAAAACACTTGTATTGGGAGCCCACGGGCCCTCCAGGCTGGTTGTGTTTTTCATAGATGAACCCTTTGGGAGTAGTCAATAGAAGTCTAAAACTAAATCATTTAACCGTGTTTGGTCTGCATTGCAATCAAAATATGTTTGGAGATTAAAAAAAATATCCCATCTTTGCTGATTATGAATATAGACTGGCAGTGCATTTATTCAACCCAATATGACCATATTGCTGAAATAGTTAAGGCTGTTTTGCAAGATAATGGAATCAAATGTTTTTCACTCAGTAAAAAAGACTCGGCGTATCTTTTTGGAGAAATTGAGTTGTATGTTGAACCTGATGATGTTTTAAAGGCAAAACAGATCATAAAAAAAGAAGATTTTGAGTAACCTTGCAACACGTACCATTACAGGGATAGCATTAGTTTTACTTGTAATATTTTCGGTAGTACTGGGCCGCTATGTATTTGCCTCGTTTTTTCTTCTGGTAACCATTTTGGGTATGTGGGAATTCTATACCTTGCTTGAAAGAGCAGAAATCAGACCCAACAAGATCCTTGGAGTTGTTGCAGGTGCATTTTTGTTTATGTCCAACGCACTGGTTTCCCTCGAAATTGCCCCGCTCAATGTTCTGTTGTTCAACTTTCTGCTTATCTTTTTTGTCTTTTTGTTTGAGCTCTATCGCAATCTTCCCAATCCCTTTACCAATGTAGCATTTACGTTTTTCGGGCTGCTTTATGTTGCCGTACCTTTTGCCTTGCTCAATTATCTGCCCAATCCGGCTTTTGAATCAGGTGTGTACAATCACAATATTGTCCTCGGATTTTTCTTTCTGATATGGGTGAATGAATCAGGAGCATATCTTGTGGGGTCAACCCTTGGGAAACATAAGCTTTTTGAAAGGGTTTCTCCCAAAAAAACCTGGGAAGGAACAGCAGGAGGTGGTGTGTTATGTCTTATTACAGCAGCTGTTATAAGTGTTTATTTTACAGAGTTGTCAAGGTTGAACTGGATGGTTATGGGAGCATTGGTGGTTGTTTTCAGCACTTATGGCGATTTGTTTGAGTCTATGCTTAAAAGGAGCATTAAAGCCAAAGACAGCGGTAGGATTCTTCCCGGTCATGGAGGGATTCTCGATCGGTTTGATGGTGTAATAATGGCTATACCCTTTGTTTTTGTTTACCTCTTGTGGGTGTCTGTTTAGAGAGTAAAGAGTAAAGTGAAAAGAGTAGAGTGAAAAGTGAAAAAAAGTGAGAGACAAGAGAGCAGAATTGTATTAATGCAGATTTCAGAATGTAGATTTTAGAATGTAAAGGTCAACATACAACATCACCGATAAATTTGAAAAGAGTGACAGAGTTATATATGTGCTTTCATGTCGGTTTATCACGAACGAACGAATTTTCTGAGCAGACTCAATCTTAATTCTAAATTCTAAATTCTGAATTCTAAAATCTAAAATCCATAATAACCCAATAACCCAATAACTCATTAACTCAATAATACAAAACAAATGAAAATACATAAGGAAGGCTATACCAGCCTGTTTTTCGCCCTCTTGTTTATTGCTGGTCTTTCTTTATTGATCAATATTGCATGGCCTGTGCAGACTATCTGGCATACGGGAGCCTATGTGGTTTTAGGCTTGTTTTTCCTCATCGTACTGCAGTTTTTTCGTTCTCCCAAAAGAAAGATTGAATCCAATGAAAACCATGTCATTTGCCCGGCTGACGGCAAAATTGTAGTAATTGAGAGAACCCACGAAGGGGAATACCTGAAAGATGAACGCATGCAAGTGTCTGTTTTTATGTCACCAGTGAATGTTCATGTAAACAGGTATCCGGTGAGCGGAACGGTTAATTACTTCAAGTATCATGCGGGCAAATATCTTGTGGCATGGCATCCGAAATCTTCTACTGAAAATGAGCGAACCACCGTAGTTGTGGAACATGCAACTCATGGCCCTTTGCTTTTGCGCCAGATTGCCGGAGCCCTGGCAAGGCGCATCGTATGTTACAGTAAGGAAGGCGAAGCGGTTGTTCAGGGTTCAGAGATGGGATTCATCAAGTTTGGCTCAAGGGTCGATGTTTTTTTACCCCTGGATGCGCAGGTGAATGTTAAGATTGGTGATACGGTAAAAGGAGGCAAAACAGTATTGGCTACCTTTAAATAATGAAAAGGTAATTACGCCTGAAGGATTTTCAGAATATCACTCAAATGACCCACCTCATAGGTGGGTTTTCCTTTGTTTGGTTTCAGGGGAGGATGCTTCACCCAAATCTGGTCCATTCCAATGAGTTGTGCACCCAGGATATCAGCTTCCGGATCGTCACCTATGATGATACTTTCAGATACATTTGCCTCAGCCTCATTGAGGGCAAATTCAAATATTCGTCTGTCAGGTTTTTTGAAACCAGCTCTTTCTGAAGTGATAATCTTGTTGAAGTATTTGCCCAGACCACTGTTCTCAATCTTTATAAATTGTACTTCCTCAAATCCATTGGTGATAATGTGCATCTGGTAATGCTTGTGCAAGGTGTCGAGCATTTCAATAGCACCGGGGTAAAGGATGGTTTGCCTTGGGCTGGCAGCAATGTAGTATGCACCCATTTCCCTGGCAAGCTCCGGCTCATCAAGTTGGTATAGGGACAGACTGTCATAAAATCTCTTAAAGTTCAGCACCTCCTTGGTTATCGTTTGCTTTTTGTATGCTTCCCACAGGGCGAAGTTGATCTTCTGGTAGTTGGCGTAGAATGTAACGGGGTCGCTTATTCCTCTGGCCACCAGCTGAAATTTTTCATGCATTTCACTGAAGGTTGCTTTGTTGTTGGTGTCAAAATCCCAAAGTGTGCGGTCGAGATCAAAAAAAAGATGCTTGTATTTTGAGGTACTCATATTTATAAATTTCAGAAAAAGAAAGAAAGCCTCCTGGGGGTGAGGCTTTCGGTTTAATGGATGCAAAAGTAAGCAAAAAATGGTTCTCTGCCAGGATTTATACCAGGGATGCAGCACTACCTGCTTTGCTTGTTGATACTTCCCCCTGCACTTGTTCTCATGCTTTTAAACACGGGATCGCCCAGATACCTCACCGAACCACCGGCATTGGCTTCAGCGTCAAGCTCTGCTGCGTTAACAATTATGCTTGCTCCCGCATTGGCTCTGGCAGTTGCACTGGTAGCTCTCATTTGCGATGCATCAAGGCTTCCCCCGGCATTGGATTCCAGGTTCAACTTATCTGTTTCACCACGAAGTTTGAGGGTGGCGCCAGCATTTTGAAGTGCAAACAGAGATTCGAATATCCCTTCTACATCCATCGTTGACCCCGCATTGGCAGTAAGGTGCAGCAGCGGCAAAGCAATAGCCCGGGTTGTAAAGAATTTTCCTGAGGCAGAAACTTCCACATGGGTCAGAAAATCGTTGCTAAGTTCTATGCGTATTTCCGAGTTGGAGCGGATGGGTTGCGAAGAACTGATATACAGTTCATTGTTTCTGACATCGGTGCGAATAAATTCATGCAGGTTCTCCTCGGTAAAAATAATCAGCTCCCGCGGACTGTCTTGTGTAAAATAGACGTTGTACCTGCCATTGATTTTGATTTTTTCAAAAGAAGGGATATCCCTTTCTGATTGTACAATGTTGCCCTCACCAAAAGTAATGGTGGCAAAGAGGTTGGATTTAAGTACAAAAATTCCTGTTATCGAGATTATTATAATGATTCCCAGCGCTATCAGGAGAATCAGGTTACTTTTTTTCATGACATTTCGTATTTTATGAATGGCTGATTGTATAAAAACTATTTTGGGTGCTATAGCTTGATCTTATTCGTACTTCTGCTGGTATAGCTCTTCCATTTCACTGCATGTAATGTCCAGCAGCTTCATGGTTTTCATTACTACAGGGAGATCCTTTTCAATGAAATCAGCTCTTCTTAGCTCCAGTGCTTTGCGGTACCCGTCTTCGGATACAAAATATCCAATGCCTCTTTTATTGAAAATAATTTCCTTCTCCTGCAGATACACAAATGCTCTCATGGCTGTATTGGGGTTAACTTCCATTTGCACTGCCACATCGCGCACAGATGGGATACGTTCATTGATTTTCCATTTTTGCAAGAGTATATTTTCACAAAATACATCTGCTATCTGCATGTAAATGGGTTGATTTTCTAAAAATTCCATATTATACCTCTCTTTCTTTAAGTCTGAAATAACTCACTAGTAAGCAAAAGGGAGCAAGCACCCCGTAAAACAGGATTTTCATCAGCATGGGAAAGGTTTCCGTTGCGAACTTGCCGAGGTTTAATTCCATCATTGACAGATCTTGCTGGAAGCCCTCTTTCCCAATCACAAGGTAAATCATCAGAAAAATAAAGATGTTGAACACCAGTTGAATAACAAATAAACTAAGGATGGTTTTCAAAAAGTTGTTCTTGCGAAAATATAATGCTCCCAGAAAAAAGATGCTGTGCACCACCACATATATGCTCATCAGGGTTAAATTTTGCTGTGTAAAGGGATTGAAAACCTCAACAGGAATAGATAAACTCATGTAGCTGATGGAACTGGTAAGAAATAAGACCGCAGAGAGCAGAACATTGGCTACAAGAACAAAACCTACGGAAGTAATGATCCAGTGGGAGAATAGTTTTTCACCCGCTGTAGCTGGCAATGTGAGGTAAAACTGGCTTCGGGCCGGGGTGTGAATTTCATTGTATGACATTGAAGTAATCAGAAATCCTCCGGTGAAAATTATAACCTGGCCCAGGTTAACAAGAGGGCTTATGTTGTAGGTGCCTCCTGAGAAAATAATTTGCAATGCTGAAATCACTATCAGCACACCAGCAAGGGCTCCAAAACCTATCAGCCATGATTTGATGTTGAACATTGCATACCGCTTTATCAGAAGCGCAAAACGTTGCAGTGAAAATTGATTTATTTTTTCCATAGTGGTAATTTTTATATTGCCTGGTTAATAACTTGTGGATTTTTGATGATTGCATTAAAGAGCAATTCGAGATCAATGGCTGTATCCTGACCGTTGTTTTTATATATGGCAGCCTTGCCTCCCAGAACTTCTTCAGAATATAGTACCTGCTGGTCGGAGGGCTCTTTTAGCTTGCCAAATGCCAGCTTTTCACCAATGTCATAGATGTTTTTGTGAAAAATAATTTTTCCATTATCCAGCACTATGATATGGTCGATAATACTGGCAAGATCCCTCACCTGGTGCGTGGAAATAACAATACACTGATCCTCTGTTGCTGCTGCTGCCATGATGCGACGAAACTGACTCTTGGAAGGAATGTCCAGTCCGTTGGTAGGCTCATCCATTAATAATACATTGGTTTGGGTAGCAAGGCCAAAGGCGATTAGAAACTTTTTCTTCTGACCGTAGGAGTATTTGGTAATGCTCTTACCATTGGAAACTTCAAACTCATTTAAATACTTATCAAACATCTCCTGGCTGAAGCGAGGGTAGAAGGGGGCATGCAAATCAACAAAGGTGCTGATTTTGATATTGGGAAGCACAAATTCTTCGGGAATGATATAGATGTTGGCCATAATCTCAGGCAATCTTTCCTTCACATCTTTCTCGAAAATAAGACATTCTCCTTCCTGGGGATACAATAGTCCGGAGATATGCTTGAGCAGCGTTGTTTTTCCCGCTCCATTCATCCCGAACAATCCGTAGATGCTGCCTGCTTTTAGATTCAGGTTGAGCTCCCGAAATAAATTCTGGTTCTTTTTATAACCAAATGTTAAGTCTTTAATTTCTATCATGGCTTTTGTGGTTGTTAAATGATTACTGTACTACAATTCTAATACACTGCAAATCTAATATACTGATTTGAATTGTGCAAGTTTTTTTTAATAAAAATGAAAATAATTTTCATGGAGAGGCTTAATGATTACATTATGAGTGTTTTATGGGTGAGTGAAAAGTGTAATCCTACAGTTTTTAAACATCTTTTATGGGTTTATTAAATTTTATGTGAGATTCCCTGATGAATTTGGGCTATTTTTTGTTCAGACTATGTAAAATGGTTTTATTTTTGTGCAACAATCAATCGTTTCAAAATTATTTATCCAATATATACCCTACACTTGCACCCTAGAGTTTTATACATAGCTTCTCTGCTGGTTTTGCTGCATGTATTGTCTTCATGTAACCCCGCGCGCCGCTTACCTGAAGAGAGCTATTTGCTAACCCGAAACGCTATAGAAATTGAGGAGTCTGAAGTTCAGCGTTCAGAACTTACTCGTTTTTACCGGCAAAGACCTAACCGTCGTATTCTCGGCTTTTACCGCTTTCACCTGAATATGTATCAGCTTGCCGACCGTGGAAAAGAGACTCGATTTCGCCATTGGATGAAAAATACCATTGGTGAAGCTCCGGTTATTTATGAGGCTACTTTGGCCAACAATACCGTCAGACAATTTGAAATGTATCTTCATTCCAAAGGGTATTTCGATGCAGAGGTTGATTATACAGAAGAATTCAGACGAAACCGTGCCCGGATAACCTACCATGTAAAAGGCAATACACCCTATACCTTTAATGAGGTGTTCTTTAATATTCCGGATCCCTTTCTTAAAGGGTTTATTTTAGAGGACACGGTAAACACACTTATTCAATCCGCAGAACGATACGATACAGACGTACTTCATGAAGAGCGAAACCGCATTGCCCGCAACCTGAGGAATAAAGGATTTTATCGCTTTTCGCGTGAATTTATCTATTTCCAGGTTGACAGCAACCTGAATAAACACATGGTAAATCTCGAAATGAGGATTTCCAATCCACAGCGCACCGTGGTGGGATACAGAGATTCTGTTGTTCAGGAACGACATAAACGATATCTTATTGATCAGGTACTATTGCTGCCGGAGTATTCAGCGCTCACTTCGCATGTTCCCCGGCAGGATACCACCCTGTATATTGCCCGTGATCGTCGGGGTGAAAATGAGTTTGAATATTGGTTTCATCACAATGGCCCTCTTCGGATAAGGCCTTCAGTGGTGGTGAATCATCTGATGATTCGACCCGGAGATTACTTCCAGGTGTCGCGGGTGGAGCAGAGCTATTCGTTTTTGTCTGAAATGCGCAATTACCGCTTCATTAATTTGCAGTTTACCGAACTCGAAGAACCACAGTTGGGAGTACCCAACGATACTTTAGGATTTCTGCAATCCACCATTCAGCTCAACAGGTCGGCAGCCAATGCATTTACCATTGAGGCAGAGGGTTTGAATACTGCGGGGAACCTGGGTGTGGCCAGCAACATCCTTTATCAAAACCGCAACATATTTCGGGGAGCAGAGATCTTCAACCTGAGGCTCAAGGGGGCTCTTGAAGTAACAGGAGAGACGGGTACCGACGAGGTGTTTCAGCGGCTCCCGTTTAATACCCTGGAATTGGGAATTGAAATGGGTGTGGATTTCCCGAAATTATTACTTCCCATACCACTGGAACGATTGTCGCGTAATTCGAGACCCAAAAGCAGCATTGTGGCAGGGGTTAATTTCAGACAACGGCCCGATTATACCCGGTATATTCTGAATCTGAATTATGGTTTTGAATGGAATGAAACATCCCGGAAACGGCACTTTATTCATCCCATAGAAATCAGCTCTGTAAGGGTTTACAATGACTCTATCCTCAGAGCCAATATTCCTGATGCCAACCCTTTTATCCTCAGCAGGTTCAGGGACCACTTTATACTTGGAATGAAATACACATACATGTATAACACCCAGAAAATCGGGAAGATTGCAGATTTTATGTACCTGCGCACCAACTTTGAGTCTGCCGGTAACCTGCTTAACTTAGCCGCAGATGGATTAAACCTTTCCCGGGATAGTAATGGAAGTTATAATGTTTTCAATATACCGTTTTCCCAGTTTCTGAAAGGAGATGCCGATTTTCGATACTACAGGATTTTTGATGAACGGCAAACCCTTGTTTTCAGAGCTATGGGCGGGATTGGAGTGCCTTATGGCAATGTAGAAGTTTTGCCTTTCATTAAAAGTTATTATGGGGGAGGGGCCAATGGACTCAGGGCATGGAGAATATATACACTTGGCCCCGGTAGTTACCCGGGTACCGATGAGATTAGGTTTGACCGATACGGCGATATCAAGCTCGAAGCAAACATCGAATACCGCTTTAAATTTTATGGTTTCTGGCACGGAGCTTTTTTCCTGGATGCCGGGAATGTTTGGTTTGTGAGGCAGAATGAGCAATTTCCGGGGGGAGAGTTTCGTTTCTCAGAACTCCATAATGATATTGCCATAGGTGGAGGGCTGGGCGTGCGTATGGATTTCAATTTTTTTATTCTTCGTGTTGATGCTGCTGTTCCCATGAAAGATCCTGCCCGAATTGCTTCCCAACAATGGATTTCTTCCTGGCCGGCATTGCGCGATTTTAACTTCAACCTGGGAATTGGGTATCCGTTCTGACCTTTTCTCAAAGCTTTCTTGTCTTAGAAGGAATAACGAAAAATCAGCCTTTACTCTGGTTTTTTTAAAAAAAAGTATTATCCAACACTACTATGCTTAATCCACAGGAATTTAAAAATATTTTTCTTCAGGAATTTGATTACGAACCCACTCCCGATCAGGATGCATTGATAGACAAACTGGCTGTTTTTCTTGTTTCTCGCACTCCCTCCTCGGTATTGGTATTAAAAGGCTATGCCGGTACCGGCAAAACCTCTCTGGTGTCTAACCTGGTGAGAATTCTTCCTGCTTTGAAAGCCCAAAGTGTTTTGCTTGCACCTACCGGAAGGGCAGCCAAGGTGCTGGCCGGCTATTCCGGGAAACCGGCCTTTACCATTCACCGGAAAATTTATTCACTCAAAGAGTCGGCCGATGGAGTGGTAAGCTTCTCCGTGATGCCCAACAAACATGTGGATACCCTTTTTATTGTTGACGAAGCTTCAATGATATCGCAGCAAAAAAGCAATGATGACGTGTTTGGTTCGGGAAATCTGCTGGATGACCTTATTTCTTATGTTTTTAGCGGCCAAAACTGTAAATTGATACTTATTGGCGATGTTGCTCAGCTTCCCCCGGTAAAAAGCAATGAAAGTCCGGCTTTAAATATTCCCTTCCTGAAAAACTCTTTTCACCTGGATATCCATGCTGCTGAACTTCGACAGGTGGTGCGCCAGGAGGCCGACAGCGGAATACTGCACAATGCCACCATCATAAGAAACAAGATAGAAACCGGCGAAAATGGTTTTGTTCCTTTTGAACTTGAGGGATTCAAAGATATCATCAGAATGCAGGGGCCGGATGCAGCAGACTACATTACAGATGCTTTTTCAGCACGCAACTTTGAAAACACTATCATCGTATGCCGCAGCAACAAAAGAGCCAACCTGTATAATCAGCATATCCGCCAGCGGGTTCTTTTCATGGAAGACGAAATAGGGGCAGGAGACCTGCTGATGGTGGTGAGGAACAATTATTTCTGGTTGCCCAAAGATTCACCGGCAGGGTTTATTGCCAATGGAGACATTGTTGAAGTTCTCAGGGTGCAACGTGTGGAAGAGCTATATGGTTTTAGGTTTGCGCAAATCACAGCACGTTTGCTCGACTATCCCCAGGAGGCCGAAATTGATGTTACCATCATGCTGGATACTTTGTATGTTGAGGGGCCGGCGCTGAGTTATGATGAAGGGGGGCGATTGTGGAATGAAGTAAGTCGTGATTATGAAGATGAACCCAACCAGCGAAAGCGGATGGCCAAAATCAAGAAAAACCCTTATCTGAATGCTTTACAAGTGAAATTTGCCTATGCACTTACATGCCACAAAGCACAAGGTGGACAATGGGAAAATGTGTTCGTGGAAATGGGCTATATTCCTGAGAAAAATCCCGATACCGGGTATTATCGCTGGTTGTACACCGCTCTTACCCGTGCCACAAGCAAGCTCTACCTGATGGGGTTCTCTGAGGAGTTTTTTGAGTAAAGTTTACACTCAAGTACTCCTTAAAAAAATGTTTGGTTTTAGCCGCGTATTTGCTTGATTGTACAAAGAACGGTTTTATTAAAAATTCCTGCACATCTGAACCTTTCTGCTTCACGGTTGTTTAAAAATCATTGTGAAGCTAAAGCTTTGTTATTTAGTGAGATATGTAGATGTTAAAGTAAATTAACTTTTTTTATTGCAGCAATGACCCTCATTTCTTTTTACTTTTGCTTTGCTTAAATTATATTCAATCAACAATTTACTAAAAAAAACCAAAAAATGATGATTACCACAAGTAAAAAACTGAGTACTGTTTTTACCGCCTTTTTGTTTGCTTTTATTTTTGTTCTGGTTGCTCCGGTTAATGTATTTGCAGATAATGACAAACCCGAAGAAGAAGCAGAAGAAATTACTTTTCGTTTTGAAGATGATGCATTATTAAACTTTTTTGATGCAAACCGTCAATTAAGCGAACTGAACCGCGAAAGCCAGGAAAGAATGGCAGAAGCTGCCAGCGAACATGACCTTACCCTGGAAAGATTTAACCAGATTGCCCGTGCCAACCAGATTGGTGCATTGCAAGGGGGTGCTTTTACCGATGAAGAAGTGGAAGCATTCATCAACCTCGGACCTAAAATCAGCCAAATCCAGAGAGAGCAACAACAGCTTGTTCAGAATCAACTGCAAGAGTTGGGCTTTACTTCAGAGACCTACCAGGAAATTCTTACAGAATACCGTCAGGATGCTGACCTTCAGGCTCATGTAAGAGATCTCCTTCGTGAAAGAAGAAGACAGGAGATTCTTGAAGAAAGAAGACGTGCAGCAGAAGAAAAAGCTAACGAAGAAGCTCAGAACTAAGAATCTTTACGATTTATAAAACAAAAACCGCCTCAAGAGAGATTTTGAAGCGGTTTTTTTTTTGACCCACCCTGCCTTTTAGGCATCCACCAAACGCTGAGCGGAATTTGCAATTCCGCTCGAAACACAGTTGAATTTGCAATTCAACACAAAAGAAAACCATCCCCAATAGCAATCCCTTACTTAAAATTCAAAGATGTTTAATTGCAAATTATCCGATGTTCAAAGCAGCATTGCAACCGACCGAAGGGAGCTCAACGAAGTTAAATGCCGCTTAGCGGGCGACCACTTCCATTGACCCTGCCACTATTTTCAGCTCTGAGGGTAGATGACTTCCAGTTCTTCATGAATCATTTATGTACTATTACATCAATGCCCGCGGCACCTTGCGGGCCTGCATGGAGGTCAGATGACTTTCAGCTCATCCGAACAATATAATTTATCACGCTGAGAAGATCTACCTTAATATTCAGGGCATGAACTGTAGTCATACCCTGACCTTCCCTGTGCACAGTTTTTTTTACAACCCGATTCTGAAATAGGAGTTGTAAAAGTCAAACCTGGCAATAACCTCCGATACAACCAGCAGTCCAAATCCCCAATACAACTTTGGGGTTGCCAGGGTTGATTCAGGTTTTTTTATTGAAACAAAAGACCCCATAAAGACTGCCACACCAACAACCAAAAGAAGCCATCGGCCTATCATTAAAAAGCGGGAAGTGGGTTGTGCTTCGAAACCAATATTTGCCAAAGCTGTTGTTTCAGGGTTGGAAAACAATGCTGCTGCAGCTACCATCAGCATGCCTGCAAAAATCATCCCGCCCAACGGAATCATGTTCACTGATGGTTTCTTCAGGATATCATTTTTGCGGCTCAATTCTTCGTGTACTAACAGAAACCCTGCCGGTCCTGTCAGAAAAGCCGTGGCATAAAAAGCCACCATCGTTCCAGGATTATTCCATGCCGGCACGGTCGGAATCATGTACAGGCGGCCCATGCTGTAAATAAAGTATAAGCCGGCCATTACACCCAATGCCATCAAAATATTCTGAATACGGGGCGAAAAGAGTTTAAAGCTGGAAGCTACCACCTGCAGAAATAGCAGTAATGCAAACAGGGAGGCCATGAGGATTTCGCGGCTGAGCCATGACTCCCGGAGGTTGCTCATTGCATAAACCGATGAGAGAGGTGCATTTAAATGGAGAAAAGATAATCCCAGGGCCAAAAGCATCGCGATAAATGCTGTCGCAATGCACAAAAGGGTAAGTTTTTCTTTGTTGATGAAACTATCAGCGGATAGAAATACCCGAAAAACAAAAACACTCATCAGCAATCCAGCAGAAAACTGACTGAGCAGGGTAAAAAATATCAAAGACCATTCTGCACTATACATCTTTCACCTCCTCTTTGTTGATGATTTGCCATTTGCTTAATTGCGATGCCGACGGATGGGGTTTGATGGCCAGGGCCGGACGTGTATATCTGTTGGGCGGTAAAGGATAGACTTCGTTGTTTATTCCTTCTTTTTGCCTGAGTTTTTCCAAAGGACCAGCCTCCAGCACACGCATGGGGCAGGAGCTTACACAAGATGGAAGTTTCCCTTGCTCAATGTAATCTGCACAAAAGGTGCACTTGGTCATTTTGCCGGTTCTTTTATCCAGATGCAGTGCACCATAGGGGCATGCCCATTTGCAGTATTCACAACCCATGCAACGTTTTTCGTCAATGAGTACCAGCCCTTCTCCATTTTTAGTAATTGCCTTATTGGGGCATTTCTTCATGCAGATGGGATCTTCGCAGTGATTGCATGACAAGGAAATGTTGTAGGAATGAATCCCCGATTTCCAGTTATGGTCTTTTTGCTGCCAGGTGCCGCCGGCAATTTCATAAACATTTCTCCAGCGCAAACCCACCGGAAGATTATGTTTGTCCTTGCAGGCTATCTGGCAGGTTTTGCAACCGGAGCATTGCGAGGAGTCAAAGTAAAAGGCCCATTGCTTCATTGTATCGTATTAAAATAATTTAGCATTACATTTTATGCAGGAAAAAAGCAAATGTCATTGTTCAGCCTTTCTCCACTTCTACCATAATGGTATGCTGTGCATTGCCAAAGGCAAGCGGTGTCCATCGGTGAGAAGTAAGAACGTTGATGTTGCCACGTCGGTCAATGCCATTTTTATCGGGTTTCCACCAGGCCCCCTGGGGAATATTAACCACTCCGGGCATGATCTTGGGTGTTATGCGGCAGGGAATCATAATCTTGCCCCGGTCGTTGTAAACCAGTATCTCATCTCCGTCTTTTATTCCTCTTTTTTCTGCATCAATGGGGTTGATGAATACCCTTTGGGGGAACGCTTCCTCAAGCCAGTCAATGCCATCGTGCGTGGAGTGTACCCTCGACATGTAATGATGACCCAGGGCCTGCAGCGGAAAACGCTTGGCTTCTTCTCCAAAAGGACTTTCCCACTCCTGAATGTATTTGGGAACGGCAGGAATGGTGTCAGGTTTGCCCATATCAAAGAGGGTTTTGGAAAAAATCTCAATCTTCCCACTGGGCGTGTTAAGCGGATTGGCTGCGGGGTCTTCCCTGAAACCTGCAAATGCAACGGCAGGCTTTGTAACGGGCAGCGTGTAAAGACCGGTATTTTCTGCAGTCATTTTGTCCAGATCGGGGATGTCAGGAAACCGGGTGTTTTTGTATCTTTCTACTGCCCATTCAATCCAGTCTTTTTCGCTGCGATTTTGGGTAAATTCTTCCCTGACGCCAAATTTACCGGCAAGTTCTGCACAAATCTGGTAGTCACTTTTGGTTTCAAATGGAGGCTCTTTAATTTTGGGCCCCAGGATTACTTCATCTCCGTATTTCCACCCATCCTGCAAACCCCAGGTTTCAAACTGTGTGCAGACGGGCAAAATCAGATCGGCAAACTTTGCCGTGGGGGTCATAAACTGATCCTGCACGGCAATGAATTCCACCAGTGAAGTGTCTTTCAGTATTTTTGCTGACCGGTTGGTATCGGCATGCTGGTTGATAAGAATGTTGGATGCAACGTTCCAGATGAGTTTGATATTATTGTCCAGCTTGTCAACACCACGCAAACCCTCCTCTGGCCCCATTTCAGTACCTCTCAGGATGGCTTCAGTCCAAAGGAAAACCGGAATGCTCGCACTTACAGGATTTCTTCCGGTTGGAAATACATTCCAGAAGGGGCCGCCATCATTGGCCTGCAGGGCTAATCCACCTGCCCATCCACCGGGTATGCCCACATTGCCCGTAATGGCGGGCAATACACAACCAGCGATTACAACCTGCTCGCCATAGGCCCGGCGCTGCATTCCATAGCCCTGGTAAAGTACCGAAGGTTTTTGGGTAGCATACTCCCGTGCAATCCGGCGAATAGTTGCTGCCTCCACACTGCATATCTCTTCTGCCCACTCGGGCGTTTTGGGAATGCCATCACGTGAGCCGAGTATGTAATCCAGGTAGCTTTCTTCATCTTCACACCCTGCAGGCATTTGGGATTTTTCGAAGCCTACAGTGTATTTCTCAATAAAGGCTTTGTCGTGGAGGTTTTCTTTAATTATGGTATAGGCCATGGCACTCATCATGGCAACATCGGTACCGGGTCTGATGGGTATCCATTCATCCGCCAGGGCAACCGCGCTCATGCTCATTCTTGGGTCAATGCAAACCACTTTCGCCCCGTTTTCCCTGGCCTTCTTGATGAAAAACTCACTGTTGGTCCCATCGCGCATTTCTGCCGGGTTCCAGCCCCACATGATAATGTATTTGCTGTTGACCCAGTCCTGTCGTTGATTGCCTGTAACGGAGGTGCCGTAAACATAAGGTGTAGCTCTTGAAATGCAGGCCCAGCTATAGCTGTTGTAATAGCCCAGCGAACCCCCCATGAGGTTCATCAGCCGGGCTGCAGTTTGTCGTCCGTTGATCTGGTTGTAGCTTCCTGTACCATAAGGGACCAGGATGGAGCCATTGCCATATTTTTCTTTTACTCTTAAAATTTCTGACGCAAGCATATCATGGGCCTCATCCCACGAAATACGTTCGAATTTTCCTTCGCCTCGTTCACCCACTCTTTTCATGGGATATTTGAGCCGGTCGGGATGGTATTGCCGGCGGCGGTATGATCTGCCGCGGATACAGGCCCGAAGTTGGGGATCTTCAAGGGTATCATTGGGGCGGTCATCTGTCTCTACGCGGGTTATCATGCCATCTCTCACGTGCAGCTTGAGCAGGCATCTGCCTCCGCAGTTGTGTCCCGGACAGGCCGCCCGGATAATCATGGTATCACCATGTACCTCCACAATTTCTGCCAGAGAGTCTTCCTGTTTGCCGAGACAACCCGGCAAAAAGCCTGACAGTATCACTCCTCCGCCCAGCAAAGTACTCAGTTTTATAAAACCCCTGCGATCAACTGCGGCAGCAAGGGGTAAAGGCTGCAATGGGGCTTTTCCGTTTTCGTTGTTCATGTATGATAGGGTTAAGCATATGATGGTTCTAAATTATAAAAAATAAGGCGATTGCCCCTTATTAAATGGGGTTTTCGCCTTATTTGTATGTGGATTGATTAAAAATAAGAAATCAGAAGAAATAGAATGCCGTAAAAATCAGGCGGGTATTGGCAACTTCCTGATGATTTCTGACAATACCATTGCTGTCGGGATTACCGTATGCTGCTGAAGTGTATTCAAGTTCGGTGGAGAATTGTACCCTTCCCGAAATAAATGAAACCGATGGGGCAATACGGTATAGATAAGCAATGTTGTGGCCACGACCGTAGTAACTGCCTGCAACTTCATCGCTGGCTCCGAAATTATGGGCATACCCTCCAAACAAACCTATCTGTATATTCTCGCCATAGACAATATTTCCCCAGGTCATCAGATGGTTAAGGGGGGTGTAGGTAACGAAACCTGTTTCAGGGTCAATGGAGCTTTCGGCATATCCCCCCATAATCAGATGTTCAGACATGTTCTGGCCCCAGATTGCTTTTGCTTTCAAATCCCAGCGATCAGGATTGTGGCGTATATAGCCCATGAAAGCATGAGTGGAAAGTGTTTGGTCAGTTTTAAGAAAAGTTTCGGTAACCATCCGGGGCCTGATAACCTTGTAGTCGGCAGCCAGGCCGGCAGTAGTAGAGTTGTTGGTGTAAATAAACTGCAAATGCAGGTTGGGTATTGTACTGTTGCGCAAATACTCCGGGGAGGTTCCCAGCGGACCGTCACTGGCATTATCGCGCTGGGCAATAGCAGCAAACAGCGTTTGCAGGTTGCCGCTTTTGAATGTAAGACTTACCAGGGGATTCCTTATAAATGGTTGAAACGGCGCGCCGGTATTGAGTGATACAACCGTGGGAACTGCCCCGGTTGCAAACATGGGATGCCAGTATTGCCCGAGCATAAGGTCGAATCTTTCCCATTCAAGTTTTACGTATGCGTGCCTTAGCCGGAATCCATTAATATCAGAATTGGTAACACCAGAAAAATCAGCTTCAATAAGCCCGGAAGTTTTGGCATTAAAAGCATCCGGGCCGCTGATGCGTCCTGTAATACGGCTTGTTATAGCAGAAAAGTTGAAAGAAGGATCTCCGTTCAGATCCACACCCCGGGCATCCGGAAGAATGTTGGCTGGCAAGAGAAGAAATAAATCTTCCCTTGCTGCAATTACTTTTCTGCTGTCGTACCAGTAATCAGTTTTAACAAACCCACTGATTTTGAAATTTAACGCCTTCTCATTTTTATCCTTCTCCTTGTCTTCAGCAGGTGATGTTTCTGCACCCCGTCCAATAGTGAAGGAAAACAGGATTGCCAGTAAAAGCAATAATTCTTTATTCACCTTGAGATTTTTTGGGAGAAATAAAACTTACCAAAGGGTTCACAGAAAGAGAAATCAGCATTCCGATGGTTCCTGCCTGTGGTGAGGGCAGCCCTATGAAGTATAAAATCAGGCATACTGAAAGTCCGCATATCCCTGATGCCAGTGCTCCTGCCCTGGTAACTTTTTTGTTGAGCAATCCCCAGATAAATGGCCCAAGGAAGAATGAACCCAGGGCTCCCCATGATATTCCAAGGATAGCAACAATATGGTCGATTTCTGAATAAGCCAGCAAAATAGAAAGTATAATAAAGGATGCACTCATTATTCTCATGAGCAGGGTTAATTTTTTATCAGAAACATCCTTGTTGATAAATCCCTGGTAAAAGTCCTTGACCATGGTGGAGGAGGAAACCAGAACCAGAGCAGCAAGTGTAGACATGGATGCAGAAAGGATCAGGAGAAGGATGATAACATTAAGTGATGCAGGAACTACTGATACAAGCAATTCGGGCATGATAATGTCAAATATTGGGGCACCTGCTTCGGTAAATGCACCGGGGTTGGTTTCCGGGCTCAGGAAAACCCGTGATGTTGCACCAATGAAATAAGCGATACCTCCAATGATAATAGCAAAAAGGGTAGAAGCAAACATCCCTTTTTTAACGGTGGCCTTGTCTCTGATGGCAAAGAACTTTTGCATCAGCTGAGGCATAGCAAAAGGGGCAAGGCTGGTGAGCAATACCAATGACAAAAGCGGCCACCAGCCGGGAGGGCCTATTGCACTGGTAAGTCCTTCGGGTTCAATGTTGCTCAGGTTGAAAGTTATTTGCTGCAGCCCTCCACCCTCATGCAAAGTGCTGAAAAACAAAATGATGACACTAACAACCATAATCATTCCAAAGATCATGTCAATTAAAGCCATTGACTTGTATCCCCCCAACACCATATATATTCCTGTAAACAATCCCATGGTTACAAGAGCGTGCCAGTACTGGATGTCGAAATTAGAGGTAAACAGGTAGGAGAGCCCCATAAATACTGCAGCACTGTAGGGAATCATGAATACAAAAATTACAATACTTGAGAGCAGTTTTAAAAAGCCGGAGTTGTATCTTTTATGCAGAAATTCCGGTACGGTGCTTACCTGGTAGTCTGCGGCAGCCTTTTTAACCCGCCAACCCACAACCCACCATACCAGCAAAACACCGATGAAGGAATTAAAAAATGCAATCCACAATCCGGAATAGCCAAAATTCCAGCCAATATTACCGGCGAAACCAATAAACAATACAGCACTAAAATAAGCAGTACCATAAGAAAATGCACTCATCCAGGGGCCTACATTGCCACCTCCAAGAAAAAAGTCATTGAATGATTTTGTGGCCCTTAATCCACGGATGCCCACCAGTATTATCATCAGGGCATATAGGGATAGAACTATTATTTTTATGTCCATTTATTCGGAGTTATTAATTGTTGAAGTCTTTTTAGAATTTAATTTATTCTTTTACACTCACTACTGTCCGGGAAGTCTTTTTAGATCTCTCGCTATCCTCCAACAACCTAACTTGCTGTCATTCCGAACGTAGTGAGGAATCTAAATTGTAACAATATTGATATTTTCATTTTACCGGACACTACTGTTTCACAATATTAATTCTGGCATCTACCGCCACAACTTTGTTTTTGGAACCCAGCAGCGGGTTAAGGTCCATCTCGAATATTTCGGGTGCTTCTTTCAGCAGGGCAGAGAGGTGTAACAATGCATCAGCAAAGAGCTCTTCATTTACTCCTTCCTGACCGCGCACTCCCTGGATGATTTTATAACTCTTCAGGCTGCGAATCATGGCCAGGGCTTCATCTTTGCTTACCGGTGCCATGGCTGTATTCACGTCTTTAAGCACTTCAATGAAAATGCCTCCCATTCCGCAAAGAATCATATGACCAAATTTCTCTTCGTGCTTGGCACCCACAAACAACTCCATACCCGAGAGCATGGGCTGCAGCAATATAGCTGTGGTGTCCTTGATTTTCATCATCCTGTCAAACTCCCTGCGTAGCTGTTGCTCCTCTTTTACATTCAACACCACGCCTCCCACATCAGATTTATGAACAGGTCCTACAACTTTCATCACCACCGGGTAACCCAGTTTTGATGCGGCCTTTGCTGCATTGTCAGCAGTGTCTTCCACCGCTTCTCCCGCGCGTGCAATACCGGCAGCATCAAGCAATTGCTGCACCATCTCGGGAGCAAGGTATCCTTCCGGGCTGTTGTCGATGATCTCTCTGATTTTCTTCTTATCAACCCCTGGCAACTCTACATTTTCCGCTGAAGGTGGGGGAGTATGGTAAATTCTTGCCAGCGCATTGCCCAGGGTAACTTCGTCGGGAAAGTTGATTCTGCCTTTGGAGATGAAGTCATTTACCTCTTCCTCTGCTGTAAGTGTGGACGGAAGAACCGGATATATGGGCTTTTTGCATTGCTTCATTTTCAAGTCGAGCATGTCATATACATTGAAAACCGGAAACAAACCAGGTGTACCGAAAATAACCACCATGGCATCAATGTTATGGAATTTCTGGTCAACATAGTCGATAATGGTGCCCAGTTGTTCTGCAGTACCTGTTGCCAGAAAATCGATGGGGTTTGCCACCGAAGAGCCGGGGAAGAGGTGGGTGAGCAACTCCTGGCTTTCTGGTGTATCAATATGGGGTACTTCGAGGCCTCCGTTGGACAGTGCGTCCGTAAGCATTACCGCAGGACCTCCGGCATGGGTAATTATTGCGATGTTTTTCCCTTTCAGTTCAGGATGCATAAATACAGATGCCACGCTGATGAGATCTTCCCTGCCGTAGCAACGTACAATACCTGCCTTGCGGAAGAGTGCATTGACAGCTGAATCAGAACTTGCCAGTGCTCCTGTATGGGAAGAGGCTGCCCGGCTTCCTGCATCAGAACTTCCTGCTTTTATTGCCGCAATTTTGCAGCCTTTGCGTATGAGCGATGCAGCATGCTTGAGCAGCATCTGAGGTTTGTTAATGGTTTCTATATAAAGGAGTTTTACCCGTGAGCTCTTTTCCGGATCAAAGGTTTCGTCCAGGTGTTTAAGAATCTCTTCAACCCCCATCTGTGCGCTGTTACCAACCGAAAATACATTGGAAAAAGTGAGTCCTTTGGGGATTCCTGCCTCCATTATAAAGCAGGCGGTTGCTCCTGAACCCGAAATGAAATCACATCCTGTGGCTTCCAGTTTGGGGATTGGGTAAGTGAAAATGCTGTGGTGAGCAGGTGTAAGAATACCAACACAGTTGGGGCCAATAAGTGAACCACCAACACTGTTGATAATATTCACCATCTCTTTTTCCAGTTTCGCTCCCTCTTCGCTTTCCTCGCTAAATCCTGCCGACAATACGATAAAGGCACGGGTTTGTTTTTGTTCTGTAAGAACTCTTATGGTGTCGGGCACAAAACGAGCAGCAATGGCAATGATGGCCAGGTCAACCTGCGGAAGATCTGCCGGATCCGGGTAACTTTTGATCCCCTGAACTTCACTCTCCTTGAGATTGGTTACATAAAGGTTACCGGCAAAATTTCCGTCAATGATGTTTTTTAATACTTTGCCTCCTGGTTTGGCTACATCGTTGGAGCCTCCCACTACTACTATACTTCTGGGGTTTATGAGCTGTTCGGTAATCATAGGGTAAGGGTTTTATGTTTTGATAATAATACTTTTGATTTTCGGCGGCTAAAGTAACAAAAATTAAGAAGGTGGTTGTTAGAAATCGCTTCGCAAACATGGCTGAATTTTGAAAGTAATTGTTTGTATTGCAAAAAATAATTCCGAAAACTAACAAGTTAGTTGGTAAACTAAAAAATTAGTTTTACATTTGTTTTGCAATTCAAAAGAAGTCAAATCCAAAACCAATTCAACATGAAAAATCTAAAGCTTTCTGTAAAGTACTTTCTCTTTGCACTGGCTTTCGGGGTAGTTTTGTTTTCCTGCTCTGAAATGCTAAAGAATGATGGCGTTGCAAGGCTGCAATATGCTGATAAAATAAAAGACCATGACGGAAATGAATATGCAACCCTTAAAATGGGGGAGCAAACCTGGATGGCGGAGAATTTACAGGTAACTCATTTTCGCAACGGTGATCCCATTTTACAGGTAACCAGTAATTATGACTGGTTTGAGGCTGGCGAACAAGGGGTTCCCGCATGGCGTTATTATAGCGATGATGCTTCAGTATCTGAAAAATACGGCATTTTATACAATGGATACGCAGTCTCTGATCCCCGGGGATTGGCACCTGATGGATGGAAGATGCCGGGTATGGATGACTGGCAAATGCTCATGGATTACCTGGCAGGAGGAGAAGCTGAACCCTGGCCCGGATCAACCTCTTTTATGAAAAATGAAGATGGAGAGGAAGTTGAGCTAAGACTTAATGTAGGCTGGAGAAATCTTGCCCCGGTGCTTATGGGGAGACAAACTGATAATCCTGACGTTGGGAGTGAGGCAGTTTTTAAGGCTCAGTTTGCGGGGCAGATAGATCAGTATGGCAATTTTTACGGTGCTGATGAAACTGCTTTTTGGTGGGTATTTCCCATAGATTTTCCGGTATTTTTCATGGGTAAAGAGCTTTTTACAGAATTGGGAAAAATACGCGTAAGTAAAAATAGAGAAAATGTATTCGCATCTCCGGGGTTCGCAAAAAAAGGATACGCGATACGCCTGGTTAAAGAATGATTTTCAGAACTATTCACATCCTATTTAATAAATAAAATGAAAGAACTGACTAAAGCCGAAGAGCAGATTATGCAGGTATTGTGGGACTTAAAAAAGGGTTTTGTGAAAGATATTATTGAAAAATTGCCCGAACCCAGGCCTGCCTATACCACTGTAAGTACAATCGTGCGAATACTGGAACGAAAAGGATTTGTTGCTTACAATGCATATGGTAAAACCCACGAATACTATCCTTTGATTGAAAAAAAAGACTATACCCGCCAGCTGTTTAAGGGTATGCTTCATGGTTATTTTGGAAACTCCATACGACAAATGGTATCCTTTTTTTCCCGTGAAAAGGATCTTTCGGTATCGGAGCTGGAAGAACTTAA
>RECE01000278.1 GCA_007694165.1 Bacteroidota bacterium | reverse complement strand
AATATTGGTTTTAACGGAATTGAACCGTCCCTCCGAAATTTCCCTGGTTTTTGCTGCTGACCTTGCACTTCATCTTGGGGTGAATGAGATTGTGCTGCTAAACCTGATTCTTTCTGTCAAAAAACAGGCTTTGGATGCCAACCTCCGGGATAACCTTTTTATTAGTCCTCAACTGGAAAAACAGCTGAATGCTGAGATTTTGCAGAGGCATAAAGCGATTTTGCAAAAACAAGCCATAGAACATACCAATGACAAGGTAAGGATATTGCCTTACCTGGAATACTTCAAAGAGAGCTACAGTGTTAATGATTATATGCGAAAATTTGAAGCGGATTTGCTTGTCTGTGGTGGCAAAGAAAGAAATTCGTTCCTGGAGATTATTTTTGGTTCTGCGGCAAAGAAAAAACCCGAAAGGATTAATTATCCTATGATTGTACTTAGCGATGAGCCTGTACCAACAACTATAGAGGATATAGTGCTGGCAATAGATTTAGAGGAAAGGAATCAGGACGCAGTGGATCCGTTAATTGAATTTTCCAGATTGTTAAACGCCCATCTGCATTTGCTGCATGTCAAGGTTCAGTCCAGAGATGTAACCAATGAAGACATTGAGGCTTTGCGCTCGTTTGCCAAAAATAAAAATCTCGTGGACTATTCCATCAATTTGCTAAGTAGTCAAAGTTTTGAAGATGGATTGGAAAATTATGTAAGTAAAGCCAAGCCAGATATGATAGCTTTGGTAAATCCCGGTAAAGGAAAGTTAGATAAAATGATTTTTGGCGATAAAACCAAAGCAACCGAAAGCAAAACAGAACTGCCGGTTTTTATTTGTGAAACCGTGTAGTGAATAATTATTGCGTGCAGGGAAATTACCTTTTTTAGCGTTTTCCTGTAACGACGAATTTTCAACGATCAGAGGAAATTAAAAACTCCCATGGCAACCTTTGCTGAAATACTTCTATATTTGAGCAATAGTTATTGTTATGCGCCATTTCAATATACCCGTTTTTATTCCTGAACTTGCATGCCCCTTTCGGTGTGTTTACTGCAATCAGTATACCATTACCGGAAGTTGCAAGACTCCGGATGTGGCGGAAGTTGAGAATATCATACAAAAACACCTTTCTACAATCGACCCCGCAGGGAGCAGGGTTGAAGTGGCATTTTTCGGTGGCAGCTTTACCGGGCTTGAAGGGTCGTTGCAGAATCAATACCTTGAAATCGTTCAGCCCTGGCTGAAAATGAAAGTAATAGATGGAATTCGTATTTCCACCCGACCCGATTATATTTCAGAGAATATCCTGGAAAATCTTCGCAAGATGGGGGTGAGGGCCATCGAGTTGGGTGCTCAGTCACTCAATCAGGAAGTTCTTGATAAGAGTGGCAGGGGCCATACGATTGCAGACGTGGAAAATGCAGCCCGGATGATTAAATCTATGGGGTTTGAACTGGGATTGCAGATGATGACAGGTTTGCCGGGTGATAATGAGGAGAAGTCACTGCAAACGGCAAGGAAAATCGTTGAACTGAAGGCTGATACCACCAGAATTTATCCTACCCTGGTTATCAGGGATACACCTTTGGCAGAGCTTTACATCAAGGGAGCGTATATGCCGCAAACCCTGGAGGATGCCAGTCAATTATGCGCCAGGCTTTATGATGTTTTTGCACCGGCAGGGGTAAAGATATTGCGCATGGGACTTCACCCTTCAGATGGATTTTTCAATGGGGAAACCCTTTTGGCCGGGCCTTTTCATCCTGCATTCGGGGAGCTTGTTCTTTCGAAAGTCTGGCTGAAAAAAATATCTCATTTGCCGGAAACTTATTCTGATGAAAAGATCGTTATAGAGGTAAATCCTGCAGAAATAAATTCAGCGATTGGCCATAAAGCGCAGAACAGGCTTTTTTTGCAGAAGTATTATAAAAAGGTAAAATTCAGGGCCAATCCTGACATCCCCCGGGGAGAATATTATGTTGATACTCATTGATGAAAAAGCTCCGCGGGAAGCCAAAGCCCGTTTGCAAAAAGAGGGTGAAGTGATTGAGTTTTCCACTTCAGGCATTTGCTATGAAGCCATCTCGGGTCACCCCGATATTTTCTTTTTCCAGCATCCGGGTGGGCTGATAGTGGCTCCCAATACCCCGGAAGAATACATAAAAATTCTACGCGAAAGGGGTGTGCCTTTTGTTTTCGGGGAAGCAGCAGTAGGTCAAAAATATCCGCAAACAGCTCATTACAATGCACTTTATACCCGCAGCGGAATATTGCACAATAGTACTATTACCGACAACCTGGTAAAACAATGCCATGACAGGCAAATTCATTGCAGGCAGGCTTATGTTCGGTGCAATGTAATCGAAACAGGTGAGTGGTTAATAACTTCTGACAAGGGCATTGAGCGAACTTTATTAAATGCTTCTTTGAATGTTTTGTATGTTTGTACGCAAAATATTGTTTTGCAGGGATTTAAAAACGGTTTTTTGGGCGGTAGTTGTGGTATGGAACAGAAAAAAATATATTTTTGTGGTAGCATTGGAAACTTACCGCAGTCCGACGAAATCAAATCCATTATTTCCAGAGAAGGATGTGAAATCATTGAATTGTACAATGGGCCTCTGCATGATGTGGGTAGTATATTGTTTATACCTCCCTGGTAAGTAATCTAAATACCAATACATTGAAATATCTTTTTTATATACTCAGCTTGCTTGTTTTTCTGGGTTGTGATTCCGGAAAAAAAGCTCCGAAATCATCCCATTCCTTCTCAACCCAGAAAGAAGCCATTGAAGGGATCCGGATTCCTCTGGAAAGCCAGCCTGCTCCCCATACCTTTCCCCGACCTGTCATGAAGGTCAAAAAAGCTGGACCCCCTGAAACGATTCCTTTTGGTGATAAACTTCCTCTTGATATCAGTCCGGTTATTCAACCCCTTAAGTCTGAGCCCACCAGGGTGAGGGCAGGGGAACAAAACCTGGCCGAACCTGTGATACTCAATCTAACACCAGATTCTGTAAGGGCAGTTTTGCCGGAAGTAATATGGGCAAAAGATCCTTTAATGAGGTCAGAAAACCCTTTCAGTTTCAGCTTCTACGCACGTCCTCATGGCTTGCCCCACGACGATATAAATTCGGTGATTTTTGACCAAAAAGGCTATTTATGGATAAGTACCTACGGTGCGGGATTGGTTCGTTTTGATGGCAATTATTTTTCACACTATACC
>RECE01000314.1 GCA_007694165.1 Bacteroidota bacterium | reverse complement strand
CGGGAACTTAGAGTCCCGACCGGGCTGGAATCTCTATTCTACATTCTGCATTCTACACTCTCATATTCCGGTCTCAAAAATTAAAATTCCACGTTATGGCCGGTATGGGTCCGGGAATATAAAAGAATGAAGAATTGGGTGTTCCGGGTCGGTCTGAATTTTCAGCAAAAGAGACAGAAATGGGGTTGGCACGGCCATACACGTTGAACAGCGAAAAGTTCCAGCTGCTTTTGAATCTGCGTCTGTCTTTGTCTCTCAGCACGGGTGTATAGGTCACAGACAAATCCATCCTGTGATAGTCGGGCAAACGGCTTGAGTTGCGTTCAGCATATATAGGCGCAAAAGCACCCTGGTAATACATTTTTCCCACCGGAAGAGTAAATGCGTTGCCTGTGGCATACACGAAACTCATCCCGGCACTCCATCTCCTGCTGATTTCATAATTGCCGCTTAAGCTTAGGTCGTGCCGCCTGTCGTTGGGGGCATAATAGGCCTTGCCTTCATTGATATCGTCAATCTTCCTTTTGGCAATGGCCCAAGTATAGCCTAAAAATCCACTCACCGGGCCACTCTCTTTCTGAATCAGAAACTCTGCTCCATAAGCCCATCCTTTTCCGGTTCTCAATTGACCTTCCAGAAACTCATTCCCCAGGATATCTCCGTTATCAACCACATCCGTAATGTTTTTGAAGTCTTTGTAGTAGAATTCCAAAGATGTTTCAATCAAGTCGGAAAAGAAATTCCGGAAATAGCCCAGTGCTACCTGATCGGCCTGCTGGGGAGGAATGTTGTTGCTCACCGAATACCATACATCATAGGGCGCCACCGACTGTGCGCTTTGTGCCTGTTGAATGTACTGTGTCATCCTGTTGTAACTTCCTTTTATTGAGCTCTCTTCGTTGAATTTGTATCTGAAGCTCAATCTTGGCTCCAGTGCTGAAAACGTGTCGTAGAAATTACCGGATGACAGGGAGATGGAGTCGGATACTTCCCATCTTAGGGGATCAGACTTGTCGAAGATGTATTGTTTGCCCGGGCCCATGACCTGGAAAACAGACCCTCTGAGGCCATAAACAATCACCAGCCTGTTATCCCATAAGGTTTGTTCATGGTTGATGTAAAGACCATGTTCAAGTCCGTTGGCAGGGGTGAGGTTAAAGGTTGCGGAGGCTGCTCCCTCAATTTTTGCCTGAATGGTTCCGGGGTCGAGGTTGTGGTAAATACTTTGGAGTCCAAAGGTTAGGGTGCTGTTCTCACTGGCTAAAAAGGTAAAATCGGATTTTAAGTTCAGATTGTTCAGCATGGAGTTCCACCGAAAACTGGCGGGCCCGATATCTCCTGTAATGTTGAACTGATAATTGCTGTAAAGCAGCGAAAAGTCTGAAAAGAATCTATCCGAATTTAATCTGTTCCACCGCAGGCTTGCTGTTGCATTTCCCCAGTCGAAGCCAAAAAACTCACTGAACAGGGTCACATCACGACCGTAATATCCCGAAAGAAAGAGGCGGTTTTTGTCATCAACAACATAGTTCATCTTCCCGTTTAAATCATAAAAGAAAAGCTGTGTATTGCGTTGGTTTTCATCGGAAGAGAGTTTAAGAAACAAATCGGCATAGGTGCGCCTGCCCGAAATCATGAAGGCACTTCTTCCGTATTGTAATGGTCCCTCTAATGTAGCTCTACTGGATATCAGGCCTATGCCGCCGGTCATTTTGTACTGGTTCATATCGCCCTCTTTCATCCCAATGTCTAGCACAGAGGATAGCCTTCCGCCGTATTCAGGGTGAATGCCTCCTTTGTATAGCTTGAGATCTTTTATGGCATCTGCATTGAAAACTGAAAAAAAGTTGAAAAGGTGCGAGGCATTAAAAACCACTGCATCATCCAGTAAAACAAGATTCTGATCTGCATTGCCACCTCTGACATAAAACCCTGTATTGCCGTCTCCCGCCGATTGTACCCCGGGCAAAAGCTGGATGGTACGCAATATATCCACTTCTCCCAGAAAAGCCGGTATGTTTCTTATGGTCTCGATATCAAGGGTTACGGTACTCATTTCGGCTCTTTCCACGTTGCGGTTGGTTCGCTGACCTGAAACCACTACTTCTGAAAGCCTGATTCCTCCATTGCCAAGCTCTACGTTCAGTGTCATATTACCTTCTACCCGTATTGTTTTTTCCAGTCTTTGGTATCCGATAAACGAAAAGATAATGGTATGCTCACCTTTTTCAAGCAGCAGAGAATAATCGCCATCAAATCCGGTAACTGCACCCGTTTGGGTTTTGGGTAAAAATACATTTACCCCTGTTAGCAGCTCTCCGGTGGAACCGTCGCGAACCGTTCCGCTAAGCTTCACACGTGTGTCGGCCCACGCGGAAAGTGAAATCAGCAGGATAATAAAAGTTATGGAGGATTTGAACACGGATGCTTTGGATTGTTTATGAATGAGGAATTGAATAATTTCGGGCAGAAGCTTAAAAACTAATAATTTCAGCCAAACTCTTAAACAAGCCTTATGGTGGTTTGTTTCTTTGGTCGAAGTTAATTGAGGTTAAATGTTGATTTGTGACAGATATGTTGGATTAGTCAAATCATTGGTCTGACTTGAAGCTGGTTGAGTAGCTGCTTTTTTAAACTGTTTTTTTTGTATCTTTACTTACATTAGTATCTTTATACTTGATTGGATTACAATTTTAGTAATTAATTATTCACCTTAAATTTCCATTTATATGCAAAAGAGATTTTTTGTTAGTTTTTTAGTTGTTTTTATATTGGGTGTTTGGGTTTTCCCGGGTGCCGAAACACAAGCTCAGGGTCGCGATGTTGAAGAAGTTGAGTTTACTGTTCTTGGCAATTGTGGCATGTGCAAAGATCGTATCGAGAAAGCAGCCTATTCTGTAAGGGGTGTTCGTCGGGCCGACTGGAGTCAGCAGGAGCAAAAACTCACCCTCTCCTTTCGCAGTGATCGCACCGATCAGGAAACCGTAGAACGTACCATCGCCAAAGCAGGTCATGATACCGAAAACTTCCTCACTGACGATGAAACGCATGCCAATCTGCATCATTGTTGTATTTATGAGCGAAATCCGGAGTTGCTTAAGAAAAATAAAGTGTGGAATGTTGAGTAATCATAATAATTATGGAAAACTTAGTTTATCCCATTGAAGGAGTAAGTTGTCAGCACTGTGTCAATAAGGTGGTGTCTGCTTTACTTGAAATAGAAGGCGTTCAGGAAGCAACCGTCTCAGCTGACCATGCCTTGCTGCAGCTTAAGGGCAGCAAACTTCCATCTTCAGATTTTATTAACGGAGTACTTGAAGAATACGGAGCGTATCGCGTGCGTTCAATTCCCGACGGTCAATAATTTAAATATTTGTATATTTGCACTTTCGTAAAACAAAACAATGCAAAAGTTCACAAAACATATAATGACATTGCTCCTGGCAGGTTTGTTCCTGGTATCCTTTACCGGGGTCAGGTTGCTCATACATCAGTGTATGGCTTGTGATACCAGTGCAATGTATGTTTTTGCTGATGCAAAAAGTTGCTGCGAAGATCCCACAACCCCTAACGCTGAGCACACTGCATGTGCTATTAATGCGAATGAGCAAGGTTCCTGCTGTTCAGAAGAAAATACTGAGGGTACCTGCGAGAACTGTTGCAATAATGAAGTAGTGTATGTAAAGAATGACTATGAAGTTGCCCACGAGCGACAGTTGCCCAGAGTGGAGCCGGTGCTGGTGGATGCTGAAGTTTTTACTCATTCAATTTTTTCGATTCATTTCAATGTCCGGGGAGAAAATTATCTTTTCCCATCCACTGTTGATCCTCCTCCCAGGAAGGTCGCCAAAGAGTTTTTGTTATTTGCCCACCAATTGAAAATCTGCTGATTGTTTTTGGATGTGCACCCTGAATCCTGATGAAGGTTTCAGCGTGTATACATTTTGTCATGCATCATTGTATTTGATGCGTGAGATGTTTTATATGTAAAACCCAAAAGTAATTTCAGATGAACTTTAAAAAAATCATATTTCCCCTGTTTTTTATCCTGTTGCTGTCAATGTATGCAACAGCTGAAAATCATGTTTTAAAAGGACGTGTATATGGCAATGAGTCTCAGGATAAACAGCGTAATAAAATGGCCCTGGCAGGAGCCAGCGTTTTCTGGGAAGGCACTACCACAGGCACCGCCACAAATGAAAATGGCAACTTTCAACTTACAGTAGACCATAACAAATTGCCACTTAAGCTTGTAGTAAGCTATATGGGCTATCAGGCTGATACGGTAATGATAGTATCCGGACAAGAAAATATCGAGGTGGTGCTGGAAGCCTCGCGCGATTTAGATGAGGTGGTTGTCGCTGGAAGACGATCGGGCAGCCATGTTTCCCATATGGACCCCATTCTAACCAATGTAATTACAGAAACCGAGCTGCAGCGAGCGGCATGCTGCAACCTCTCAGAGGCTTTTGAAACCAATGCTTCGGTTGATGTTTCTTTTACCGATGCCGTATCAGGTGCACAGCAAATTCAATTGCTGGGGCTTGCAGGAATTTACAGCCAGATTCTCACCGAGAATACCCCCACCATACGGGGTCTTGGACAGCCCTATGGACTGGGTTTTATCCCCGGTCCCTGGATGGAGACTATTCATATCTCCAAAGGTGCCGGAAGTGTGGTTAACGGGTATGAGTCCATTACCGGCCAGATCAATGTGGAACTCAAAAAACCCGAATCTTCCGACCTTTTCTTCTACAACTTTTACGGCAATGATTTTGGCAGGCTGGAAAGCACCATCAATGCTGCTGTAAGGCTGAATGACCAATGGTCGACTATGGTGCTGGCCCATGGTGAGGTACTGGAAAATAAATTTGACCATAACCACGATTCTTTCCTGGATCACCCCCTGATGCGCAAATACAATATCGTAAACCGTTACCGTTATGACCGCCATGGCGTTATGGAATCGCAGTTTGGATTCCGTGTTATGCAGGAAGACCGCAGGGGAGGGCAGATGTCGTTTTTTGAAAATGGCGCACAATTGGGCTCACCCGACCATTATGGTTTTGGTGTGAATACCGGAAGGTATGAAGCCTTTGCCCGCACCGGATTCTTCCTGCCCGGGCAGCCCGACGGAAGCATCGGAACCCAGTTGAGTTTTATACATCATAGCCATGACTCACAGTACGGATTGAACGAATATGTCGGACGTCAGAATACTTTGTACGCCAATATCATTTACGAAAATTCTATTGCGGGCGATCCCGACCATAAAATCAATGCAGGATTCAGCTATATCCTCGATGATTACCTGGAAGACCTGACGGTACAAGGTGAGGATTCCAACTTTGACCGAGTGGAGTCGGTACCCGGAGTTTTTGCTCAATATACTTTTCATCATCACGAACATTTTGTGGGTATCCTGGGAATGAGGGCCGATTTTCATAATATTCACGGTACTTTCTTTACACCCAGGTTGCATATACGTTCCAACTTCACCCCCACTACCACATTGAGGGCCTCTGCCGGTAAAGGTTACAGGGCGCCCAACATGATTGCCGAAAATACGGGTTTACTGGTAAGCAACCGGCAAATGGTTTTTGTAGAGGACATCAAAATGGAGGAAGCCTGGAACTACGGTGCAAGTCTTACGCAGACTTTCAACCTTTTCGGAAGAGATGCCTCTCTTTCAGCAGAGTTTTACCGTACCGATTTTGTGAATCAATTGATTGTGGATGTGGATACAGATTACAATCAGGCACGGTTTTACAATCTCGATGGGAAATCCTACGCCAACAACTCGCAGGTAGAATTCAAGTTTGAACCCTTGTTGTTTCTTGAAATCACTGCAGCCTACCGTATATCCGACGTTAAAACCACCATCAATGATCAGCTGGTTCGCAAGCCCTTTGTGAACAACTACAAAGGAATGTTGTCAGGCTCCTGGGCCTCGCGCAACAACAACTGGCAGGTGGACCTCACCGGGCAGTTTAATGGCAAAAGCCGAATCCCAAATACAGATATGCTGCCGCAGGAATTCCGCATGCCGGAGGAGTCTCCTGCCCATGTGGTAGTTCATAGCCAGATTACCCGCAGATGGAATAACTTTGATGTATATCTGGGTGGTGAAAATTTAACCAACTATAAACAAAAAAATCCTATTATTGCATCATCAGAACCCTTCGGTGAGCATTTTGATGCTTCCATGATCTGGGGCCCCATTATGGGCAGGATGTTTTATATGGGATTGAGATATACCATTCAATAATGGATTGCATTTCGAAGAAACAAAAACCATTTTCTGGTTAATCAATAGCTTACAAGATGGTTTTACCCGGCAGCAATGCCGGGTTTTTTGTATTTTTATGGAAGGTTTTGGTTGCAGGGTATGGACTCAACTCATCACTCATCACTTTTCACTCATAACTAAAAAAAATGTGCTACTGGGTAGGAACAAAAAAAGTACGGGAAGAAATGCTGCAACGCCTGCAAAAGGATCCCGATGATGAAATTGCCCAATTGTTTTATAAAACATTTGTGGGACAAGCCGGTCTGCGTTTTATGGAGTATTACGTGGCCATAGGGAAAGCAAAACCAACGCTCTCAGTAATGTTGTACAATAGCCCAAAAGGGCTGCATTTTCAAAACATGCAATGGGGGCTCGACTGGAGCTACACCGACAAAAAAACCGGAAAATCCTATGCCCGTGAACTTATCAATTCCACTTGCGAGAAGGTGTTTTTTGTCCATCGGGAAGTGATTTTCTCCCAGCGTTGTGTTATTCCCCTGGATGGGTATTATGAATTCTTTCATTTTAGCGGGCAGGTGTATCCGCACTTCCTGAAGCCTGTGGAAGGATTGTTTTATGTCGCGGGTGTCTGGCAGGAAAAAGTGGATACCGATACCGGAGAACTTACTGCAGGGTTTTCCATCATTACAACCCCACCCAATCCGCTGGCCGAAAAACTGCACAACAATCCCAAAGCACCCAATGGCTCTCGTATGTTGCTTATATTGCCACATGAGAAAATAATGGATTATCTCCATCCCGATGTAGCAAAGGAGGATTTACAAAAGCTGTTTGTGCCCTATCCTGAGCAAAAAATGGAGGCTTATCCTACAGTACGTTTTCTGAAAAAAGAATTCAGCGGCAGGCTCAACACTGAAGATGTTCGCCGGCGAATCGATTATCCTGAACTTTTCTTTGCCTGAACAGGATGGCTGTTGGTTTGTTAAGTTCAACAATGCCACTGTTCCAAAATCGCTTCAAATCGCAATTCGGTCAAAATCATTATTGATATTTGGCAATGTTGGCAGCATTGGTTGGAGCAGCAGTAGAAAAGTATACCAATGATTTTTAATAGGTACTTTTGTGGCGATTTTTAAAAGTAGAAAACGGTTTTCTTTAAGTAAATTATGAGCGATTTGTTACCCCGTGAGCGGAAGGCCTTTATACTGCACATGTCTTACTCTTTTCTGGAGGGGATTCTGGCCGGTTTGATCATCCTCAATGAGTTTGTTTTTGCCAAAAGTCTGCGGGGTTCCGATTACCAGCTGGCGGTGCTGTTTCAGCTGGGAGTGGTCGTTTTCCTGTTGCTTATCGTTATGAACGAATGGCTGAAGCGAATCCGCGATAAAAAAGGGATGTTGCGCAGGGCTGCTTTACTTACACGCCTGCCCCTGATGGCGCTCTTTTTCTTTCCCCGAAATGCAGAGCAGATGGGAGGAGATTCCATTTATCACTATATATTTTTATTGATTTTCCTGGTCTACTTCCTGGGAAATACGGTCATATGGCCCACCATCAATCTGTTTCTCAAAACTTCATACCGCCACAGCAATTTCAGCCGCCTTTTCAGTTATGCCACCAGTCTCAACAAAGTGGTGATGATGGTAACCACCTTTTTTTATGGCTGGTTGCTGGACATGGATAATTACGTTTTTGTTTATGTCTTTCCTGCGGCTGCAGTGCTGGGAGTTATTTCTGTTTCCCTGCTTTCGGCTATTCCTTACGAGCCTAAGGATGTGCCGACAAAGAGCGCCGGACTTTGGCTTTCAGTAAAAGATTCTGCCATGGGGATGGTGCGGATTCTTAAAACCAATCGTGCTTTTCTGGATTTCCAGGTAGGTTTTTTCATTTATGGCATAGGTTTCATGAGTTCGGTAACAGTTATCGTGTTGTTTTTCGAAACAGGCCTTGGACTGAATTATTCTACCGTGGCATTTTACAAAAATGGTTACAACCTGCTGGCTATATTTATGTTGCCGTTTTTCGGCAGGCTTATGGCGAAAATTGATCCCCGTCGTTTTGCTGTGATTTCTTTTGCTTCCATGTTGTTGTATATATTCTTTCTTACCCTTACCCAGTATTTTCCGGCTTACGTTGAGTTCTGGGACATCCGTCTGTACTATACCCTGATATTTTATATTTTGTTTCACGGTATTTTTGCTGCCAGCATGGCGCTCACCTGGTTTATCGGTTCGGCTTACTTTTGCTCTGCCGAAGAAGCTGGAAACTACCAGTCTGTGCACCTTGTGCTCACGGCTGTACGTTCGCTGTTTGCCCCTTTTCTGGGAGTAGCTTTTTATCAATTATGGGGAGTTACAGTGGCGCTTTCCATATCTATGACCTTTCTGGCCATTAGCATTGGGTATATGCTCTGGTCTGAAAAAAAGGTGGCGTTGCCCTTTTCTCCTGAGACCTGAATTTTCACAATGGAGTCAGGCTAATATGAATTATGGTAGTAGTTGATATAGCGTGGAGAACTTGCGCCGGAAAACAATCGTTTCTCAAAGTACCCATTTTGTTGCCGGCGCACCGAAGCAATCCATGATTAAAGAAAACAAAAAAGCGACATTTAAAAGTCTCAATGTCAGATAACAACATAGCCATTTATTATTGCCTAAGGGTGAACTCCCGATAGTATTTTAGGACACCACTTATCATTGTTGTTACAAAAGCAAGGAGAATGCAAGAATTACAAATATCTTCATCAAAACCACAGAAAATATTTAATTTAGCATATAAAACCTTTACGAATTTAAAATATACATAGATATGAATTACGATTTGATTGTTATTGGAAGTGGCCCCGGAGGGTATGTGGCTGCCATCAGGGCATCGCAACTGGGAATGAAGGTAGCTGTTGTGGAAAAAACTGAACTGGGAGGGGTTTGTCTCAACTGGGGATGCATCCCTACCAAGGCCCTGCTAAAAAGTGCCAACGTTTTTGAATACCTGAAAAAGGCAAGTGACTATGGTATTTCCATAGAAGGGGAGGCCAAAGCCGATTTTCCTGCCATGGTAAAAAGAAGCAGGGAAGTAGCTGCTGGTATGAGCAAGGGAATTCAGTACCTCTTTAAGAAAAACAAAATCGATACAATTGAAGGTTTCGGGAAAGTGTTGCCGGGTAAAAAAGTTGAGGTGAAAGCGGAAGATGGCAAAACCACAGCGTATGAAGCCAAACATATTGTCATTGCTACGGGTGCAAGGTCGCGCGAGTTGCCAAATTTGAAGCAGGATGGAGAAAAAATCATTGGATACCGCAAAGCCATGGTGCTCGACAAACAGCCTGAGAGCATGGTTGTGGTAGGTTCGGGAGCCATTGGATCTGAGTTTGCCTACTTTTATAATGCCATTGGCACTAAGGTTACACTGGTAGAATACTTGCCCCGCCTGGTGCCTGTGGAAGATGAGGATGTTTCGAAACAACTGGAGCGGTCTTTCAAAAAGGCAGGCATGAAAGTAATGACCGGTTCTTCGGTAGAAGAGGTGGATACTTCTGGTGAAAAATGTAAGGTGAAAATAAAAACTGCAAAAGGTGATATCGAGGTGGAAGCAGATATTGTGCTTTCAGCCGTGGGAATTGCCACCAACATAGAAGGCATTGGACTGGAAGAAACCGGCATCAAGGTAGAAAAGGATAAAATTATTGTGGATGAGTTTTACCGTACCAATGTAGAAGGATATTATGCCATTGGCGATGTGGTTTCGGGCCAGGCCCTGGCGCACGTGGCTTCAGCAGAAGGGATTACCTGCGTGGAGAAAATTGCAGGGCATCATCCTGAGCCTATTGATTACAACAACATTCCCGGTTGTACCTACAGCAGCCCCGAGATAGCATCGGTAGGGTATACTGAAAAAGCTGCCAAAGAGGCAGGGTTCGAACTGAAAATTGGCAAATTTCCATTTACTGCATCAGGGAAAGCCAGTGCAGCAGGATCTAAGGATGGGTTTGTCAAGGTAATTTTTGATGCCAAATATGGTGAGTTGCTTGGGGTACATATGATTGGTGCCAATGTTACCGAAATGATTGCTGAAGCAGTTGTGGCCCGCAAACTGGAAACCACCGGCCATGAAATCATCAAGTCAGTGCATCCCCACCCCACCATGAGTGAGGCTATGATGGAGGCTACTGCTGCGGCATACGATGAAGTAATTCATATGTAGGATCAGGGAGAAAACCCAAAAAATGGCAGTTTTCTTGCTGGCACCAGGTATTGTATCAGCAAGAAAACTCTTGCAGGATTTTGTAAATATTGATGGCCAGGTACTTTTTTTTACCTGTTAACGAATGTAAACAGAACAGTTTTATCGGATGTGTGGTATTTGTGGAATCCATTCTTTTACCGGGCCTGTTGACGGCGCCCAAAGGCTTGTTGGCAGTGCACTGGAAACCTTAAAAAAGCGTGGACCCGAGGTGCAGGACACATTCCTGCACCGGCAAACCTGCCTGGGGCACAGCAGGCTTTCCATCATTGATCCTACTGAGGCTGCCAATCAGCCTTTTACTGATGAATCGGGCAGGTATACGCTGGTTTTTAACGGAGAGATATATAATTTCCGGCAATTGCGTGATATCATGCATGCCCGGGGAATCCCTTTTCGCACGCAAAGCGATACTGAAGTTTTGCTCAAATGGCTTATGGAGAAGGGGCCTGCAGGTATTAGTGATCTGCAGGGTTTTTTTGCTTTTGCTTTCTATGACCATACAAAAGAGACAATACTTCTGGCCCGCGACCGGTTTGGGATAAAACCCCTGTTGTATTTTCAGGACCAGCAAAGGTTCCTTTTTGCTTCTGAAATGAAAGCCCTGATCAGGCTGGGAATTCCTCAACAACTGGATCGTACCTCCATGGAAATTTATTTTCAGCTCAATTATATTCCTGGCCCTTGGAGTATTTATCGTGATGTATTGAAGCTGATGCCCGGCCACTGGATGCAAATCAGTGGGGGAGGGGTTAGGATGGAGCGTTATTATGAAATTCCCTCGTCGACACTCCCTGAATATGGGGGCCTCTCCTATGAAAAGGGGAAAGAGTTGTTGAAACAAAAGCTGGAAGAGGCAGTGGTGAAAAGACTGGTATCGGATGTGCCGCTTGGGGCCTTTCTCAGCGGGGGAATTGACAGCAGTGTTATCGTAGCGCTTGCCTCCCGGCATGTACATCAGCTGAAGACTTTCTCCATTGGGTTTAAAGATGAACCCATGTTTGACGAGACCCGCTATGCTGCCAGTGTTGCCAATATGTACAAAACAGACCATACTGAGTTTTCCCTTACTACTGCCGACCTGCTTGACTGCCTTTACGATGTGCTTGATTATACCGATGAGCCCTTTGCTGACTCTTCGGCCCTGGCCGTATATATCCTCAGCCGCGAAACCCGCAGGAAAGTGACCGTAGCTTTGTCAGGCGACGGGGCAGATGAAATGTTTGCAGGATACAATAAGCACAAAGCCCATTTTCGCGCCAGAATGGGAGGGGCAGACGCACAGCTGCTAAAGCTCATGCATCCTGTTTTGTCAGTAATGCCTCAATCGCGCAACAGTTTCCTGGGCAACAAGATAAGACAGTTGCACCGGTTCGGAGAAGGTATGGGAATGCAAGACAGCGACCGTTATTGGCGCTGGGCATCCTTTGCCCCTGAAAACTATCCCTCCCGGCTTTTGCTGTCCCACGTTAGTGAAAATGAGTATTATGACCGGAAGAATGGGCTGACAAGATTTGTGGCTTCGGATGGGGGTATAAACGGCCTGTTGCGCAATGATATGCACCTGGTGCTTCCCAACGATATGCTCACCAAAGTCGACATGATGTCTATGGCCAACTCCCTTGAAGTGAGGGTCCCCTTTCTTGACCATGATCTGGTTAACCTGGTTTTTTCAATGCCGGAGGCGTTTAAAATTGACCAGCATGGCAGGAAGAAGATTCTAAGGGATGCATTTCGCGAAGACCTTCCCGCAGAACTTTACACACGTCCTAAACAAGGTTTTGAAGTCCCTTTGCTGTCGTGGTTCAGAAAAGAGTTGAAGGATACCATTCTTAATGAGTGGCTTAATGACGAGTTTATCGAAAATCAGGGAATATTTGATCCGAAAGTTATTAACAATTTAAAGAAAAAACTTTTTTCTTCCAATCCGGGCGAAATACATGCGCAAGTATGGTCTATAGCGGTTTTCCAGCATTGGTATAAAAAATTCCATAGTCAATTGTAATCATTTTTAACTTGCGTTTAACTGCTTTTTAGTAGTTTTGCAGACTTAAATCAATTTGCAATCAATTTATTTGCCAGATTAAATGCCACGTATTTTACGCATTCTAAATCGGTTTAATTTAGGAGGTCCCACCTACAATGCGGCCTATTTAACCAAATACCTGGACAATGATTTTGAAACGCTCCTTGCCGGAGGTCCTAATGACCCCAGCGAGAAGAATTCGGAGTATATTGTCAGGAAACTTGGGATTGAACCCCATATCATTCCTGCCATGAAGCGGGAGATTTCGCCTGTGTCTGATTATCATGCTTTTCAGCATATAAAATCCCTTATCCGCGAGTTTCGTCCTGATATTGTGCATACACATGCCTCCAAGGCCGGTGCCCTGGGGCGACATGCAGCATTAACCATGAGGGTGCCTGTTATAGTGCACACTTTTCATGGTCATGTTTTCGATGCCTATTTCAGCCAGATGAAAACGGCTTTTTATAAATCCGTGGAAAGATACATGGCACAGAAAAGCAACGCAATTGTAGCCATCAGTGAAGCACAGAAATATGACCTTACCCATAAATACAATATTTGCCCGGCTGAAAAGGTAAGTGTAATTCCGCTGGGTTTTGATCTGAATCGTTTTCGGGAGAACATGCCCGAGAAAAGACTTGTTTTCAGGAAACGTTACAAAATTGCCGATGATGAAATTGCCATAGGGATCATTGGCAGGCTGGTTCCCATTAAAAATCACTCGATGTTTCTGGATGCCCTTCGCATGGTTCAATCACGCACCCGCAGGAAGATTAGGGCCTTTATTGTGGGTGATGGTGAATCACGTGAAATCATTAAGCAAAAGGCTTTTGACCTGGGGATTCAATTTGTAAATGGTGTGGGTGATTACAAACCTGCTCCCCTCACTTTTACCAGCTGGATAACAGAAATGGATTATGTAAATGCCGGGCTCGATATTGTAGCGCTTACCTCACTCAATGAGGGCACACCGGTGAGCCTTATAGAGGCCCAGGCTGCAGGTACCCCCGTCGTTTCTACCAGGGTGGGAGGGATTGAGAATGTTGTAGTGGAAGGAAAGACTGCTCTGCTTGCCAACAGGGATGACACCGCAGGTTTTGCCTCCGGTTTGCTCAGACTGGTGGAAGATGACAGGTTGCGGCAGGAGTTTTCAGCAAACGGCTGGGAGCAAGTGGGTAAAAAATTCCATTATACACGGCTGGTGAGAGATATGGAGAGCCTTTACAATGATTTGCTTGAAAGAAAAAAAGGTTCAATTATCTCCATTCCCCTTTCGCCTGCCAAGGTTGATGCTGCCTGATGAGAGCCGGTTACCGGCATCCCGGTAAAAGAAAAAGGTAATCTATACAGCGGGCTAATACTTAGTTTCGGTTAATTCCATGTCTGTGAATATCTTATCTTTTTTCACGCCCGTGTAAACCCTTAATGGAGTTGCTGTTAAAAACAAACAATTTTGACACTTTAAACCAAAGCTTTTGCTAATTTTGCAGGCTGTAAATATATTTTAGAATTGCATAAAAAATCCGGGCTGTACGTGAATAAATACTGGACCTTCATTATCATCGCTTTCCTGTTTTCCTCCTGCCAGATATTGAATCCAGAGCGGATGCTGCGCACTCCGCCCGGGTACGAATATGCTGAATTTCCTGAGAAGGTTGTCTTGGAGGAGTATCGTCTTGCTCCCAATGATGAACTCTACTTCAGATTGTATACCAATGAGGGTGAAAGATTGATTGATCCCATATCCCCGCTTACACAGCAAATGAGGGGAGACCAGAATTACACCATCGAGTTTGACGGATTGGTTAAACTTCCCGTGATGGGAAGGGTGAAACTCAGTGGAATGACCCTGAGGGAAGCCGAAAAATTTCTGGAAAATGAATTTTCACAATTTTATAACAAGCCCTTTGTAAGGCTCAGGGTTACCAATCACCGTGTAACAATTTTCCCCGGGGGCAGAGGGGGTACTTCCAGTGTTGTTTACCTGGAGAATACCAATACCAATATCTTTGAGGCACTTGCCATGGCAGGTGGTATTGCTGACGGACGAGCCAGCAGGGTTAAAGTAATCAGGGGTGACCTGAGAAATCCGCAGATTTTCCTCATAGACCTTTCCACCATAGAGGGGGTGCAAAATGCAGATATGATAATTCAGGCCAATGATATTATCTACGTGGAACCACGGGAAAGAGTGCCACAACGCATTATGGAGAATGTTGGCCCTTATCTCACATTGTTAACCACAGCACTAATCGTTTATTCATTGTTTAAATAGGCAAATGACCAACCCAACGGTAAAAAAAATATCATCCATCAATGACGAACTTGATATAAAGCTATTCTTTTATATAGCCAAAAGGAATATTCTTTTCCCCGTTATTTTCGTTATTCTTGCCCTTACCGGTGCATGGTTGTATTTGCGTTACACACCGCCCATTTACCAGACCTCCACCATTTTGCAGCTGGGCTCGCAAAGCCAGGCCACAAGAATTTTGCCCACGGCCAATATTTACGACGATGACATGGCCAAGCAGATTGAGCTGATGCGATCGTCGGTTTTTTTGCAAAGAGCTCTTTCTAAACTACCCCTGGAAGTATCCTATTTTTCCAAAGGGCGAGTGCTCAACTTTGAGCTTTATCGCAATGCCCCTTTTACTGTAGATGCCTTTGTTAAGAATCCTTCCATCTATGGTATCCCGATTTATGTGGATTTTGTAAACCAGGATCAGATAGTGCTGTCGTTTACTTACAGGGGGCAACTTCAAAAACGCGAGATTCATATCAACGGGCGCAGCTCCCTGCCCGAAATGGATATATTAATTGATATTCACAACTTCAATATCATTAAGGAACAGCAGAGCCTTTTTAGCCGAAACTCGTATTTCTTCATACTCAACAATCCTGAAACGGTTGCATCGGCCTATAGCCGCGATATCCGTATCAATGT
>RECE01000117.1 GCA_007694165.1 Bacteroidota bacterium | reverse complement strand
GCTGGCTCAGGGATGGCGTGTTTGCCGATATTCTTAATGGGGGCTATCGACAGGGCGATTGCATGATCCAGCTGGGCGATGTGGTAGGGGATGACCTTGACCTTTTGGATCGAAACCTTGAACTGGCAGCCGCAACAAGACTGCCCCAATGGCTGGTGATCGGAAACCACGATATTGATTTCGATGCCAGAAACAACGATGATAAAGCAGATTCGTGGCGTCGCATCTACGGCCCCAATTACTATGCTTTTGAGATGGGGAACGTACTTTTTATAGTGCTCGACAATATTTTTTATCCCTGTGGCGAGGAAGATGTGGCCCGGGGCAGGACAAACTGCGGTAACCCTGACCGTCCCACTTACAACGGACGCTTAACCGAAACACAGTTTGCCTGGCTCGAAGGGCTCATAGAGAACACTCCCGAAGAAAAATTAATCGTTCTTAACAATCATATCCCTTTTGTATCCTTTGTTGATGCAGCAAGCGGACAGCACCAGACGGATGAGCTAGTCAAGATTCACGGACTTGTAGAAGGGCGTGAAGCAGTTTCGTTTTCCGGCCATACCCACACTACAGAAAATCACGCTCCGGGACAGCTATTCCAAGGCTGGACTGAAAACACAGGAATTGGCCCGCTGCCTTTCAGACATATCATTGCCGGTGCCGCGTCAGGAGCATGGTTTCAGGGCGATTTCAACGTTGACGGTGTGCCCATGGCATTGCAGCGCATGGGAGCACCCATGGGGTATTTCCATGTTGATTTCAATGACATTGATTACCATGAAAGGTATATTGGAGCAGGCCTGGGGAGGGTGCGCGGGCAATGGGTTGGGTTGAACACCCCGGCCTTTCGGCATTGGTACAGTACCATAATGCAATGGTTGTCTGAGCATCCCTCGGAAAGAGAAGCTGTTCCGCCGTTTTCAATCAACGACTTGCCCGATACAAAGCTGCTCACACCTGATGACTTTTCTGAAGGGATATGGCTTACCTCCAATGTATGGGCAGGTTCAGCAGAAACACAGGTGCAGGCTACCCTTTCCAATGGCGATATACTTACCCTTGAACGTACACAGCAGGGGGCCGGTGAAGGCCATCAAACCGGGCCCGAATGGGTGGATCCGTTTTCCGCTGCCCGTCAGTTGTCTGTAGCGCGTTATGCTAATCAAAGCACTTTGGGTGATAAACGAGCGCAGGGGCACGAACTTTTTACCGGTCGCAGTTTTGGCCCAGCCCCTCCACAACCCCAAAGATCCATTGCTGCTCAGAATATGCACCTGTGGCGGGTGCAATTGCCTGAACTGCCTCTGGGTGTTCATACCATAAAAGTGGTAAGCACTGATCGAAACGGAATTGAGTTCAAAGACATGATAACCGTTGAGGTGAGAGCGGAAAGACCTGCCCGGTATTGGAGGCATGAGATCTGGTAAGGAATAGGGTAGAGGGGTCAGAGAATAATCCTTTTATAATTCATATTGGGTCCTGAATGGATTGAATTTACCGGATAGTCAACATTCCTCACGAATCAGGGAAGTTATTGTTTCTATCATTACTGTGATATATTATCCATTTTCAAACACCCACAACCCCAAAGCCCCCAACAAAAACCTTTTCTGCTCTTTCAGTTCCATGCCTTCTGCAAATTTACTCAGCAAATCATTGGCCATAAAGTATTTGAAGTTGCGGTAATGATCACCCCCAACCATTTTTTCTACAGCCCGGGCCGCAAAACGGCCCAGGGGCTGGGTATGCTTGTCGAAACTGTAATCCACCACGATTAGCAAACCGCCGGGTTTTACAATCCGTTTCGATTCCAGGAAAACTCCTTTTGCGGTACTTGCAGGCATTTCATGCAGGGAAAAGCTCATAATGGCAGCGTCAAATGAGTTATCATCGAACGTAGTTTTTGAAGCATCCATTTTTATGCAAACATCCTTTAATCCATTTCGCCAGGCCTGGTGCAGCATATTGTCGGAAATATCCACTCCAACGGCCTGTTCAATCCCTTCTCTGCGAAGGAAAATGATTTGGTTCCCTGTCCCACAGCATAAGTCAACAACCTTCCGGGCATGAGCATTCTTTAAGATTTGTGCTACTGACCGGCGGAGTTTACGAATAGGGACGTGCAACACTGAGTCGTAAATACGTGCAAGGAAACGGCTGTAATGATTGTGAGAAGACATGTAAAGACAGTTGAGGGTACGTTTTGAAATGTTTCGGTATGCTAGAATTTTATATGGTTTTGAAATAATCAGGGGATACAAATGTAGGACAAAAAGAGCTTTCATTCAGTTCATTTTGAGACCAGACAGGATTGTTCTCAGGATCTTTATTTATATTTTCTTCGGGATAGTATTGAACATTATCTGTTTAAGAATGCTTCTTTTTTGAAATATCAGTCAATGATCTGTTCGTATTATCGGCATGACGACCTGTTGAAAGAACCCTAAATCTTAACCTATGTATAAATATCTGCTTTCAGCCTATTTCTTTCTCAATTTTTATCTTGCCGGTGTTTTTGTGCTTGAGATTGAAGTAAATTATCGCACCTGGCTGTTGATTGGGGCTGATGAGTTTCCGTTGTACCATCAAAGCCTGACGAAACTGCTTGTTCCGGTTTTATTGGTTCCGATGGTGATTGCGGTTATGTTATCCTGGTATATGTGGTTTAAGACGGCTTTATCCAAAGAACGCACTTTGTTTTTGATACATGCGCTGCTCTTTACTGCATTTACCATTGCAACACTGACGATGATGGTGCCTTTGCACAATCAACTCAGCCAGGCTTTTGATGTGGAGATAATCCGACAGTTGATTTTTCGGTCTGCAATTTTTCGTTTGCCTTTGCAAGTGGCAATGGTGATCATCAGCTTTGTCCTGCTTTTAAGGTTTTTAAAACCATTACGCCCGGAATAATATGCCAAACAGTTGAAATATCAACATCCTTTGCCCATTCTCTTTTGTTTTATGAAGAAAAATGATTGTTTTTTATTTCCATTTCTCAACTAGCTTACCCCTATTTTGTTACTGTACGTTAATCAAACCGATGTTATGCAACTAACTCTTCGTCTGGCCGCCATTTACAATATCCTTTGGGGAGCATGGGTGGTGATTTTCCCTCAGCACTTTTTCAGCATTGCCGGCATGGAACCCATTAACTATCCCGTGGTGTGGCAGGGAATGGGAATGGTGATAGGTGTTTACGGGCTGGGATACTATTGGGCAAGCTATGACCCCATGCG
>RECE01000016.1 GCA_007694165.1 Bacteroidota bacterium | reverse complement strand
CTTAACCGTAAGCATAGCTGCATCCGACAGCATTTGCATCTTGATATCCTGCAAAATCTCATTCTCTTCGGGTATTAAATCTGCAATCTCTCTAACAACTTTATAAATTTCCTGACCTTTTTTATAAATCGGCAGATTTTTCGGTGTCATTTCTTCTAAATCATCATTATCGTCAAACATAGTATCATTTTTACTATCACTTCCCAATACAAAACCTGCTTTATTGTTGCTTTACGCTGCAAAACAGGCTTTTAAGAATACTTATAATTAATCGGGGTAGAAATGGTGCACAAATATTGCCCCCGTAAACTTCCAATTCCTTAGGAAGCCTGTCCCGATGATTCGGGATTGGAAATGCCCCGGCAAGGAACCGGAAAACTATGCAAATTTAAAAGTAACATTTCAAATTACACTGTTTGCAATTTATTCTGCAATAGTCGCAAAAAGTCCAACAGCCCTATCACCTCCACTTCATGGGGCAAGGGGTATCGATCTTTGTTGGCACTAATCACCCATTTATGGGTTGCTTTAACATCTTTACATGCTTCATAAAACCCCCTTGTTAATTTTGGGGCAGCAGTTCGCTTTATTTCAACAGCCCATATTTCATTATCGGGTGTATGAAGCACCAAATCTATTTCAGCCTGGGTTGCTGTTCTGTAATAGCTATAATTCCAACTATTGTCCAGCTGGTTGATGATATTTTCAATCACAAATCCTTCCCAGCTTGCTCCAATTACAGGGTGAGAAAATATAGCTTCAACGGTTGGCAACTGAATCAAGCTATGCAATATTCCTGAATCACGTATATATATCTTAGGTGTTTTCACCAACCTTTTCTTTACATTTCCCGACCAGGGAGAAAGCTGCCTTACCATATAGAAATCTGTAAGCAAATCTAAATAATTCCTGATGGTGGTATGACTAACTTCGAGGCTTCTGCCAAATTCGCTCAGGTTGATTTGATTTCCATGATAATGTGCCAGCATTTTCCAGAAGCGTTTTAGCTGGTTAGCTGATACACCTATGCCCATATTGGGTATGTCACGTTCCACGTAGGTGGCCAGAAAATCCCTTCGCCATTCACGACTTTCCTCTTCGGTGGGTGCTAAATAGCTGTCAGGGAAGCCCCCTCGCAACCAAAGTCTTTCCGAATCGAAACCATCTTTCTCAGCATCGTTTAGTTCCGTAAAGGTAAATGGAGTGAGTTCCATGTATCTGATTCTCCCTGCCAGTGATTCGGAAGATCTTTGCAGCAAGTCTTTGGATGCAGATCCCAGTAACAGGAAATGGCCCGTTCGCTCGCCGTTTCTTTTTCGTTCATCAACAACTACACGAAGCAACCGAAAAAGGTCAGGTTTACGTTGCACCTCGTCAATAATTAATAATTGTCCACTAAACCTTTTCAAATAAGTTTCAGCATCTGTGAGCTTATTAAAATCAGCATCAGACTCCAAATCGATATAGGTTACAGGTTTATCAAGTTTTTTTGATACCTCCAGGGCCAGGGTAGTTTTTCCAACTTGCCTGGGTCCGATCAGGGCTACCACAGGCATTGATTTTATTGCTTTAAGCAGGTGTATAAACCTTTCTCTTTTGATCATTTCCGGAAATTTTCTACAAAGATAACAATTACCCTGCAAATTGAAAAACAAATATTCAATTTGCAGGGTAAGAATTCGGGAGCTTCCAGTTGCTGCTCAAGCTGGAAGTTCCTAACGATCGCCAGAAACCGGAAACTTACAGAGAAATTTCCAGCTTCCGGGTCTCACCTATTCCCTTCCACCAGAAACCAATCTACCCACGCATCCACCTGCCTTACAGAATGGGGCCGCAACAGGATTTCACGATTTTGGTCTAAAAGAAACAGTGTGGGTGTAGCAAAAACATGATAGTCTTTTGCAGATTGAGTTTCCCAGCCTTTATAATCGCTGAAGCTGATAAAGGGGTATGCGGCAGTGGAATTTAAAAAATCAGACCGGTCTTCATCCAGGGAAACATAAACCACTTCCACACCATGCTTCTGCCATTTATCATATACCCTTTTGATGGCTGACAACTCCTGCGGGCACATGGGACACCAGGATGAACCAAATATTACAACAATGTAGTCTGCATCAACTTCTGATAAACTGGCTGGAGAAGTTATCGTCTGCCCGTTTTGAAAAACATCTCCTTCAAAAACAATATTTGGTGCAATATTACCCACCTTCATGGCACGGTAACTTTCCAGCTGGTTGGCAAAGTTGTCATCCACATTACAGGTAACTTCATTGAGAATTTTCAGCGCCAGGTATTCCGAAGCCCCAAACAGGCTGCGTTGCTCCAACAGGTTGAACAGGTATTGGGTAATCTCATTGAATTTTTTCTCATCCGAAACCAGGTTGTCAATCATGTGGTCTATGGATACATTCATTTCGATGAACACCGAATCGAGCGAGCGGCCACTGTTTTCAATGAGCCAGAAATGAGCTTCTGTGGTTTCACGAAGCAGGCCGCTTTTGTAAAGGCGGGGGTCAGTATAGTCCATATTTCTGAAAGCTGCTATGGCCCCGGGAATTTCACTGGTGCGGTATTGAGCTATGGTAGACACCGAACTGACCAGCTTACGCACCGGCAAAAACCAGCTTACGTAGGTTTCGGGGTCTAAGCCTGCCAGGTAGGCTTCGTCTTCTTGCTTAATACGCTGTTTCTCTGCGTTGATAGCATCCCTGGCATCATTATGATTAACAAAAAGCGAATCCATCTCGTATATTCTTTCCAGGTAATCCCATGCACTCAGGGCTTGCTCCCTGCGGGGATGCTCGCCGGCATATTGCTCAAAAAGCCGGTTTTGCATGCCAGAAACGATTGTTACTGTTTGTGGAAAAGCCAAAGCCTCTCCTTCCAGTACCAGATTTTCACCGGGAGCCAGGATGACAATAAAAGCTTTTTCATCTTCGGCGGCAAGGTAGGCCATGCCAAAGTCTTTTGCAGCGAAAGAAAGAGTAAAAATACCCTGTTCATTTGCCTTATTCTTATCAATTGTGTAGGTGCTAAATCCTTCAAAACCAGTAAGCGTTACCTGCTGATTGGCGAGGGAAGGGAAGTTGGCGGTGATGGTATCTTGTGAATATGCACCGGCAGTGACAAATACAAAAAAAATAATATTGAGTAGTTTCGACATAGCATGATGTGTTATTGGTTGCAATTTATAAAATTAAAGAACAGAGTTGATGCTTTGGTTGCCTGGCCTTCGCTACCCCCTG
>RECE01000309.1 GCA_007694165.1 Bacteroidota bacterium | reverse complement strand
ATGAGGAGTGTTGATGAAGCTTTCTCTGAAGTGCGCAACATTTCGCACAATCTGGCCCCTTCACTGCTTTCCGAAAGAGGATTGAAAGGAGCTCTGAAAAACCTTACCGACCAGGTAAACCAGAGCCATCAACTGAAAATGAGTTTTGAAACCTTCGGACTGGAGGGCAAGCTCAACAGCCTGGTGGAAAACACCCTTTTCAGGGCCATCCAGGAAATCCTCAACAATACCATCAAACATTCCAATGCCAGTCAACTATCTTTGCAAATTGCGCAAGGCAACAATGAAATTACACTCATGGCCGAAGACAATGGCATTGGGTTTGACTTGAAGAATCTCAATGGCCACAGCGGCCATGGGCTTACCCACATGAAAACCCGCATCGAAAACCTCAATGGCAGCATTCATATTGATTCCAATCCTGCAAGAGGTACCATCATAAGCATTGTAATACCCTTAAACCCCAAACAAAATGTCAGGAGAACCCATCAAAGTATTGATAGTTGACGATCACCAGCTCATGATTGAAGGGCTGAAATCACTCCTCGAGGATGAAAACGATATTGAATTTGAAGGGGGTGCCAATTCCATGCAGGAAGCCCTTTCTTTTCTGCAGGCCAGACCTGTGGATGTTATCCTTATGGATATCAACATGCCCGGCAGTTCGGGGATCGATGCCACTTTAAAAATCAAAGAATTGTACCCTGCCATTAAAATTATTGCCCTTACCATGCACAATGATATTTCTATCATTACCCGGATGATAGAAGCCGGTGCAACGGGATACATTCTGAAGCGCACCAAGATGAACGAGGTAATAGAGGCCATAAGGGTGGTACACAACAACCAAAGATACCTGGGTCGCGATACCCAGCAAATCATCATGGACAATCTAAGCAGCCCGCCCGACAGCCTGGAACCCAAAGATGAAAAGAAAACGGTGCTATCTTCAAGAGAAAGCGAGGTACTTAACCTTATTGCCCGGGAACTGAGCAATGAACAGATTGCAGAAAAGCTTTTTATCAGTGAGCGCACCGTTGAAGCACATCGCCGCAATATATTCATCAAAACAAAAACCAAATCTATTGTAGGGTTGATGAAATATGCCATCGAAAGAGGACTGATTGAAACCGGACAAAAGGACGAGCCTGAAAACTAAATCAGCTATATCATTTCCTTAAAAACCCCTTGACAAATGTACCGGCTTTTTTGCAGGGATTCGTGCTTTAACCCTGCCTCCAATCCAATGGAATTTGGAATATAGAGACTGAATAGGTAGGAATAAAGAAAAAAGGGAGACCCACCGGGCCTCCCTTTTACTATTGAGTATATTCTGAAATAATCGGATTATTTCTGAACTTGTAGTTTTCCGGTAAAGATACCGTCGGCAGTAATGATTTGTACAAAGTAAATACCTGTTTCGAATGAACGAACATTGATCTGGTGCTCTTCGGTTACTACATTGCTGGAGTAAACCACGCGACCGCTCATATCCATCACTCTGATTTCAGACATTACATTGTCACTGCGCAGGGTTACAACCTCTTTCACAGGGTTGGGGAACATGGCAATGTTGTTGTTCATGAAGTCCTGCACGTTCAATGGCAGGTCATAAGTAACAACACCCGTAATGGTTCCATCTGCAGCAACGATAAACTCAAGGTTATCACCGGCAGGCAGCAGCCATTCGTCAGCATCTTCAGTAATACCCCATTCATAGGTTCCGGGAGCTACATCCAGGGTTACCGTCCAAATGTAGTCAGGACCTTCTTCCATGGGAACATCTTCCCATTGAGGATCAGTCATCTCACCTTTGATATGGATGGCCTGATAGCTCTGAGACAGGTCATTAACGGTAAATGTAACGGGGAATGTTTCGGGATCAACAGCACCTTCGATTTCGAAATCAATGGTAACAATTTCAGAAACACCTGAAGTATAAACGCGCTGAACACCCGCTTCGTGGGTGCCATTGGGCAGGCTGGTAAACATATGCTCAGTTTCGGCAATTTCAGTAGCTACTTCAGCACCGTTAAGAAACACATTATATCCGCTGAAAGCTTTCTGAACTTTCATCCCTGCAGGCAACCTTTTTGCATCAGCAGCTACATTGGGAGTTTCGCTGATGGAAAAAGTACCTGTTTTGTCAGCTGTACCAATACGTACATTATCTATCTGTGATACGGCATTATCGTCACCTGTAAGGTGCATAGCAACATGTACAGTCTGACCAGCATAATCTTCCAGAGAAACGGTTGTTTCGTACCAGGTGAAATTCTCCCAGGTACCGATTTCCTGCCAGTTCCAGATTTCATCCCAGCTTTCGCCGCCATCTGTTGAAACTTTCACCATCAGTTCGGCATTGGGGTTGGGATCCACGCTCCAGTGATAGCTTGAATACCAGTGGAATATAACATTTCCATCAGCAGCAGCAGCAATTGCAGGACTAATCAACCAGGTGTCAATATTGAATCCCCAGTCTGCTTTACCTACAAAATCACCATCAGGAGCTGTAAGTCCGTCGGGGTCATCAGAAGCATGCCAGTAGGGCAATCCACCTTCACCGGGAGTTCCGGGTCCCTGAATAAATTCATCCCATGCATCAAGCGTACCGTCTTCAAAAGAGTCAACAAAGTAGGTATCACCAAAAGAATTGTTCCAGCTGAACAATGCATCACCTTCGGGCAGACCTTCTGTTTCAACCAACAGTCCGAAAGGAGCTGTGATTATCTCTTCCAGTTCTGCCGTGTAAGCAAAGTCATCCTGAATATCGATGTCTTCTACGATATAGTCGTGGAAGTTGTCATAAGTGATATGCAGAGTATACAAACCTTTTCGAACATTGTCAAAATGAGCTTCACCATCGGCAACCACTGTATGCTCATACACATACTGATCGTGGTCCTGGTTGGTAAGAACTACATGGGCTCCTTCGGGGCTGTCGCCGGAGTTGGTAGTAACCGTAATAGTGGCTTCTACACCAAATACCATATCAAAGTCAATGGTAATGATATCGGAAGTACCGGTAGTATAAACAGACTGCACACCAGCAGTGTAAGAACCTTCATCAAGGTCTTCAAAGAGATATTCCATTTCGGTGATTTCTGAAGCTACTTCAGCACCATCGAGGAAAACATTGAAACCGGTGAATGCCTTACCGGCAACACTGTTGTGGTTGTTGTAAACAGGGAATCCGGTAACCACAGGCTCAGCAAGCTTGCTGTAAGAAACCGCCTGAGAAGCTGTAGTGTTGGCAATATAGTCTTTACCGAAGTCTAATTCTCCGTTATCCTCACCAAAGGCGCGAATAAGGAAATTCACGGAAAAGTCACCCAGTCCTTCGATGGCAGCAAAAGCGTCAGAAGTAACGTTACCCACAAAGAAGTTGCTGTTGGGCATAAAGGGCCAGTCGGTGCTTGTACCGGCATCCGTACCCAAACCTAAGAATCCTGCATAGGATAATCCCATGAGGAATCCATTGGGCGCTTCAACGGGAGTGGTAAATTCGTATGTATTCCACTGCTCATCGGTGTTGGGTACACCAGCCATTTCATACAATACGTCATTGGGGTTGGGCTGACCGTTGGCATCCAGTCCAAATACCCATACTTTAACGGTATTATGAGGACCACCTTCATCGGTAAGGAACCAGGACATTTCAGTGAGTACTGCATCGTTGCGGTGAACAGAACCCATAACAGTATTAAGTGTACCGGTAGATGAACCTAACTGGCCTGTAGCGGTTCCATCGTCATAACGGAACTCTCTTTCAGCAAGATCTGTCCAGGTAAACAATGCATTGCCTGCACCGTGGTTGTCGGTATCTACATGCAGGTTGGCAGGTGTAAGAATTATTTCAACAACAGTAATGGTGCCCAGGTCGAGATCATCTTCAACGACAACAGCGTCATTCACGAAAATTTCGTAACCTTCAGCAGCAACTGTGAGGGTATAAGTACCTTCGTAAACATCTTCGATTTCGAAAGCTCCATCAGCATCAGTCACTACCATATAATCGTCATAACCTTGCAGCGTAACCACGGCACCTGCCTGAAGCAGTCCATCGTTGCCTTCTACAATACCTGTAACAGTATACTGGTCGAATCCGGTAATAGTAACATTCTGGATGGTTGTTTCATCTTCTTCCACAACAACACCGGATACTACAGTGGTTTCATAACCAAATTTGCTGAATTCCAGATCATAGGTATCAGGAAGCAGGAAGGGGAATTCGTAGTCACCGCTGGCATCTGTAAGTGTAGAAGCCATGGTTCCCATAACCTTCACCAGAACACCCTCTACAGGATTGGTTCCATCGGTTACATTACCTTCCAGTGCTCCCAAACCAGCCGTTGAGAAGAACAAAGCTGTGTTGGGGTGCCAGTGAGAGATTGAACCAGCGGGTGGTTCAGCGGGATTAAGTCCACCAGTACCATCGGCAGCAGCCCTGCGGGTTCTGTTGGAACCAGCATCTAATGTACCATAAAAATGGTCACTGGAACTGTGGTAATCCTGTTCCCATACTCTTTGGGTGTAAACCACCAGGTTTCCACCGGAGTAAACATAAATATCTTCAAAAGGAACGAAAATATCATTTTCACCTTCGGGAAAATCAACTGCTCCGTCAAACACAAGCTGCAGGGAAGTTGGGTCAACCCATCCACCGGAAAGGTCTTCCAGTTCAGTTTCACCTACCCATATTCTGATGTCTTTCTGTGGCAAATTGGTGGCAAAGTTGTTCGAGTATTGAACACCTGTAATCACACCGCCACCCATACCGATTTCTTCGGGATAATACAAAGTTTGGGTTAAGCTGTTTCTCCAGAAAAAGTCAAAAGGTATGCGAACATTGGGTACGTCAGAACCTGAACCAATGGTTACGACCATAATATCTCCGGACTGAACAATTACATTCAACGGATCAGTAGTATTGTTTTCGGGGTTTCCATCATTTTCAATATCAACGAAACCTCTGATAGCAATGGGGCCATCCTGATCGGGAGTCCAGTTTACTGCCACCTGAACAGATACATCAGAAGCCACATCAATACCATTGGCTGTAGCCAGAACATTGTCACTGGCATCGATGATTTGTACAGTATAATCATCGCCGTCAATGGCCTGAGCTCCACGGTTAAGAACTGTGACAAGGTATGTTGTTTCTATGCCCTCTGAGGGAGTGGTATTTCCGGTAATGCTTATAGCATCCAGATCAATATCCGCGGGGATAAAGCAGGAAAAGTCAGCTTCCCATCCCGTGCGGGTAACACTTCCATCAGAAGTAAAGCGGAAAGTAATGGCTCCGGTAGGATGGGTAGAAATCAGATCTACCAGCAGATCGGGTACAGAAGCACCACTAAACTGGCCCACCAATTGATTGGTATCTACTTCATCACCCATATAAACATACAGGAAGTCGTAGTTATTCTCCGTATTGTACGAAGTAAACTGGAATCTCATCTTCGCCCCTTCTGTTTCAGGGAAGAAGGTAAGGACAAAATCTTCATTATTGTCATAATTATCAGCAGGACCACCTGAATCAAAGAAAGTACCTTCACAGGAAGTTACTTCTCCGTTGCCCATAAATACAGCACCTTCGGATGCCAGCAATACGGTATTGGAAGTTGCAGGAGTTCCCTCACCTACATTGTTTACAGCCACCACTGTGTATGAGTAATAACCGATTCCCGGCACGGTTTCATCCAGTAAGGAAGTTTCGCTTGCAGCAACGGTAAATTCTGCATTGCCGGGGTTACGGGTTATGATGTACTCAACCAAAGTTGAGGGGTCATAGTATCCGCCATTGGCTCCGGCCACGGGGACAGTCCAGGTCAAAAGACCATCATTCTCTTCTGCAGCAAGAACAAGGTCTTGCACCTGGGCAGGAGCATCGGGACCGACAAATACAGAAGCAGAAACCTGAGGACCCTCTCCTACGGTGTTTTCAGCTTTTACTACGTAAGCATAGTTACCGGATTCGGTAATGTTGCTATCCGTATAGGTTTCATCTTCACCAATGGTAGGGTTATTAATGGTTTCAATCAAATCACCACCTCTGTATATTTTAACAGCAGTAAGTTCAGTAAGGGTTTCACCTTCAAAAGTAAGTGAAGGATTGGTCCAGGTTAAAGTAGTGCTCAAAGCACCCTCTTCTCCGGCAGCAACGACAAAGTCAGCCACGGCAGCGGGAGCTTCAGGATCGGCCGCATCCAGGATGGGGTCGTATCCCAAAATTGCACTAACGCCTGTATTGTTGGGGTCGAGCCATTGGCTCAAACCACCTGCCATGGAAACACCAAAGCGACCGTACCAATCAGGCTCAACATTGCCACATGCAGCATAACCACCGTGCAATTGACCTAAAATGCGTCCTTCAGCATCAAAAATGGGAGAACCACTGGAACCGGGTTCGGTGGTGGTACCACCGTCCCAGGTAATACGCCAGTGCGATGTACCTGAATTGGGAGCACCCAAATAACTTGCACGCTGAACACCGCCTAAAGAAAAGCTGAATTTTTTTATATCACCGGAAGGATGGTGAACACCTATAATTTCTTCTTCAATGGCATCGCTCAGGTCTTTGTTCCAACCAGCAAAGTATATATTAAAGTCCTCAGGAATGGGATCATTGAATTCAAGCAACCATGCATCAGAAGCAGCATTACGTGCCCTTGTAACTGCGCCGCTGACGGTATGAACTACCGGTGGAGCAACCGAGGGATTTGCACAAGTTTCACTCTGCCAGTTGAAGATAAAAACCAGCGTTCCTTCACTTGCATAACAGTGATCGGCACTCAGAAAGAAAGGAGTACCATCATTTTCAGTATTGTTAATTAAAACACCTGTACACCAGTCGCTACCATTGCGCAAAATCTTGGCAACTGAACGAATCTGATTGTCCCAGCCTTCGGCTTCATCACAGGCAACATTAAGGTTACAAGACCCGGAATCACCGAAGCCTTTTTCAACCATCTCGCCTACTCCACGGTAACCATGTGTTACGCGAAAAATATTGATTTCCCCTTCAAAGGCAACTCCGAGAGGCTCATAATACTCTACAACTATTGCATCACCTTCGATAGGTGCATTGGCGAAATATCCGTCGGCCTGGTTGTTGAAATGGGTAAAGGCACCCTGAATATTCCTGCCATTGGGGGTGTAGATATACAATTCTGCGCCATCAGCCAGTTTGTATTTATCAAACCCAAGATTGAGACTAAGCGCGCCTTTACTTGTAATCCCAAGGCGCCACATTCGTGAACCATCTTCCAGTTCGTACCAGGTACCTGAATTGTCAGGATTAAGGTTCACGTCAAAATTGTTACCAAACCGCCAGGGCATGCCGGGTTGGCCATCATACACTGCATCTTCTTTTCTTAAGGCATCCAGATCGAAATCTGACATGACCTCATAAGAAGCAGCTTCAATTGTTTTTGATTGTTCCATCCCGAGCCCGGGGGGGAGGCCTCCCTGGCTAATCTGGGAATAAGATATCGCGTAGCTTGCGAAAAACAAAACGCAAACCATTAATACGCGAATCTGTAACTTTCTCATCATAATTATTGGTTTTAAATTTTTAATTGATTTAACAAAACGTTTCAAATATAAGATTTATAGTATCAGAAAAAATATGTTTTAGGAAACATTATGATTTTAATCACATATTTAAGTTGTTTGTTGTATTAGACCAAAGCCGCCTATTTTGGGCCAGTTAAGGCATCTTTTAAGCTTACTGGTAATTTTTAAAAACCCAATTCTTAAAAACCAGCGGTGTCCAACTAAATACTTCTTAAATAACCTTAAATATTGCGCTTCCCGATGATTTTATCGCTGGTTTTTGGGTCTGTGGCTTACCATAATCCCGCAAATCTTTCTGCGGCATTGTCGCTAAAAACAAAATAACCCAAAGCGTTAAACAAATCTCCCGAATTCCATAGAGAGAAAACTCTTTGGATAAAAACAATCATCAACTCCCCTTCCGGTTTTCACTTTCGTTTTACAACCCTTACAAAACCTGCTATTTCTATTGGCAGGGCGCTTTCTTCTTTGCGTAAATCATTTTTATCTACTAACTATGTCCGTAAAAACAATAAAGTTCGGATAAATTTATCCGAACAACAAAACCCCCTTTAAACTTTCGTTTTAATTGGTCTTTATCTAATTTTAAGTAATCTTTATTCAATGTTTTTCATTGTTCAACCAAACTATTTTTAAAATGAAAAAAACTATAATTATCCCGGTTTTGCTTTCCCTGTTTATTATCTGGGGAAGCAATATCAAGGCCCTCACACCTGAAGGGCTGAGTCTTACCACAGAAATGTCAGAAGACTGGACCCTTGACCAATCAACCAGCAATGTTGATTTCTACTACAGGATAGACAACTGCAACGGAGAGAAAGCAGTATTACTGCGGATTGTTAACAGAAATGACTTCGAAGTACAGGTAAACTGGAAAGAATTTTTCACTGATGCCAACACCAGGCGCACCATGGAAGGTTTTGCATCGGAGAAAGAGCTGACCCTCGCAGCAGGCAGGACTATCGAGGCCAGAAATTGCAGCGATTATGACAAGACAGAATGCCTGATTCTTTCTTCCATGGTATCTCCTACCAGGGTTGTCCGGATTCAGGATTTTGAATTCAGAAGCATCACTGTGAATGCTGTGCGCTAGTCATTTTATTAATCAAACTTAAAATTTTTGCATTATGAACAATACAATACAAAACTTAGCCAAGCGCCTGCTGCTGCTTTCTGCTTTTCTTCTGGTGTCCCTGTTTTCGGGCTCACTATTCGCTCAAAGCAGCCAGGGTACAGAATTCTGGATCGGCTTTCCCGGAAATATTAGCAGCTCGGGATTGAGACAACTTTACATTACGGCTGAAGCCAATGCCGAGGTAACTATAAGCATCACCACCCCCGCGTTTAATACAACGGTAAATGTTGCTTCAGGCTCTTTAACCACCATTAATCTTCCCAACCAGGTAGATATTCAATCTAATGGTGTTGTTGAAAACAAGGGTATCCACATTACTTCCGATGTTCCTGTTACGGTATATGCCATGAACCAGCAGCAAGCCACTACAGATGCCTACCTGGCCCTTCCGGTAGATGCCATTGGCACTGAATATTATGTGATGGCCTATACGCGTGATGTATCTTTTTCCAGCCTCAACTCACAAATGACCATTGTTGCTACAGAAGATAATACCTCTGTAACCATAACCCCAACAGCAAGTGGTGGCGGTTTTACTGCAGGATCTTCAGGAAACGTGGTGCTGAATGCCGGACAAACCTTCCAGCTCAGATCCAATACTGCCAATGCTGACTACACCGGATCATATGTTGTTGCTGATAAGCCCATAAGTGTTTTCGGTGGCAATGACTGCACCAATATCTCGGGCAACCTCAGGGCTTGCGACCACCTGGTGCAACAGATGGTTCCTTTAACAGGCTGGGGCCAAAGTTTCCTCACTGTTCCCCTGGCCACCCGTCTGGCAGGTGATGTTTTCCGCATTATGGCACAGCAAGGTGCAACACAGGTGAACATTAACGGAGTAAATGTTGCCACCCTGAGCGCCGGTCAATTCTATGAAACCATACTGGGAAGCACCACTTACAACAGGATTACTTCCAACAACCCCATCCTTGTTGGCCAGTACTCCAGGAGTAGTGACGCCGACGGTGTTACTTCCGACCCCTTCTTTGCACTGGTGCCACCAGACGAGCAATTTCTCAACAATTACATTGTTTCTGCCGGTACTCCAAATATTCCCATCAACTTCCTCAACATTACTTCCCCCACAGCAAATATAAGTACCGTGCTGGTTGACGGGGTAGTAGTGCCGGAAAGCGCATGGACAGTAATCCCGGGAACAACCTTCTCCGGTGCACGAATTCCCGTTTCAGCAGGTGTGCATTCTGTTTCCAGCGCACTTCCCATCGGATTGCTGGTGTATGGCTTTGGCAGCTTTGACTCTTACGGATACCTGGGAGGTCAGGCATTTGGAGCAGTAGCAACTGTATCATCCATTGCCATCTCACCCAAAACCGGCTCAGCTCCTGTAGGTACAGAACATTGCTGGGAAGCGCTTGTGGAAGATCAATTCGGAGATCCTGTTGTGGGAGTCAGGGTAGACTTTAACATTACCGGACCCAACAGCGCACTCTCAGGATTTGCCTTTACCAACAGCAGCGGTATCGCCACCTTCTGCATTGAGGGCGCCAATCTGGGTGAAGACATCATTGATGCCGTTATCGGCTCTTTCACTGATGGAGCTATATTCACATGGACAGAAGGTGAAGATCCCGATCCCGATCCCGATCCCGATCCCGATCCCGATCCCGTGCCAGGAATACCGCTTTCCAATTGGTCCATTTATTTGGGAATGTTGCTTATCATTACGTTCATCATTATTCGCTTCAGAAGAATTGTATAACGCCTGAATAACCCAAACCTTTACACGCAAAAGCCGCTCATTAAAGCGGCTTTTGTTTTTTCACCCCATCAATAATCAATGTAAAAATCTCAACACCAATGCAAAAATAAGTGCTGACACTTATGGTAAGATTTACGAAATACCCTCTTACTCGTATTGACTCAGAAGGATACAATCCGTAAGTTTGTCTTTCTTAGAACTGCATTATTTCCATTACAACAAAACTTCCTGTAATATGAATCAAACCTACTTTTACAACCGGATTTTCTCTTTCATGATCATTGCCCTTTTTTCACTGAATGCATTCAGCCAAAAGAGCAACCCCAATTCGAAAGAGATAAACACATTTCCCTATTTTGAGGACTTTAACAGTGTAACACAACCCGAACTTCCTGCCGGATGGTCGGTTATTGTGAAATCAGAAAATGTAAACGCCTTCGTAAGAACAGCATCCATTGCAGATCCTGTTTCACCTCCCAACCACGTAAGAGCGTTCAACTCTACTGACGCTGCCGCAAGCCTCTATTTAATCACCCCCGCCATCACACCCAATCTCAACGAATTGCGCGTGAGATTTTTTGCCAAAGCCAATTCGGGCTCTGATAATGTGATCGAAGTGGGTACTATCGATTTGGGTGAAGATGAAAATTTTACCATGGTACAATCCATTACGCCCGGGCTTAGCCACACCGAATACATTGTATCGCTGGCAGACTACACCGGCGATCACGATTATATTGCATTCAGGGTACTCCCCGGCTCCACTTCCAGAAGCATTTATATCGACAATGTTCTCATTGACTTCATACCCACCGGCCCTGTTGCAGAGGTGAACCCCTTTTCATGGGATTTCGGCGCCAACCAAACAGGCATTACCTGGCCTGAAAAAGAATTTACGGTAACCAACGTGGGAATTGGCACTTTGAATCTCGAACCTTCGGATATTACCATTACCGGAAACCATGCATCCGAATTCATTTTGAACAACCTGGAGGCAACGGTAAACCTTGAACCCTTTGAATCCACAACCATTGGGGTATCATTCTCTCCTCAGACCGTGGGAGACAAGACCGCCCTGCTCACCGTCGACAACACCGAAGTGCCTTTGAGTGGAGAGGGGTTTGACAATTCCATAACCGATTTCCCCCACTTCATGGATTTTAACGATGTGGAGCCTCCGGCCCTGCCTGTGGGATGGGTCTCTCATGTAGAATCATCCAATGCTGCAGCAAGGGTGGAAACCACTACTCTGGTAAACCCTGTATCTCCCCCCAACCAGCTGCGTTTTGTTCCCATGAACGATCCCAACGCTACCCTGATATTTATTTCTCCTCCCATTGGGGCCCCTATCAACACCCTCCGGGTAAGCTTCTCTGCTTTTGGCCTGAATTCAGCTGCTAATTCTGTTCAGTTGGGAAGCTACTCTGTCGAAAACGGATTTACCTCCATCCAGAGTGTAAACATTACCAGCTCCCACCAGGTGTACCAGGTGGATCTAACCAATTATGAGGGAGATGATGTATTATTTGCCATCAAAGGTGTCTCGGATCCGAATACCGGCCGCCCCACCTATTTAGACAACCTGAATATCGCATTGATTCCTTCAGAACCTACTGTTGACGTAAGCCCCGACAGCTGGGAGTTTGAACCTACCCATTATGGTGAAAGCTCTGAAGAAAAAGAATTTACCATTACCAATATTGGTGCAGGAACCCTGGTTTTAAATCCTGCTGATATTTCCATTACCGGTGAGGATGCAGCTGACTTTACCCTGAACAACCTGACCGAAACAGTTGAGCTCACTGCCAACCAGAGCACTACCATTGGGGTGGTTTTTACTCCCGAACTGGAGGGCGACAAGACCGCCTCTCTCATGGTAAAAGACTTTGAAGTAAGCCTGAGTGGAGAAAGCTACAACCCTAATATCACCAGCCTGCCCCACCATGAAGACTTTAATAATGTTACTCCTCCGGCACTGCCTATTGGATGGACATACTTTATGGAAACAACCTCCGGACAGGCCACCGTGCAAACCTCGCACCTGCAGAGCCCCCTGTCGGAGCCCTACCATATCCGCTTTGGCAACTTTATTGACGCTGATGCTGAGCTGGTGTTGATCACCCCAGAGATTGAATTTGACATCAACTCGCTGAGGGTAAGCTTATATGCCAAGGTAAACAATGCCGATGGCACCACCCTGGAAATAGGTACATGGGATGATTCAAACAACACCTTCACTTCCCTGGGGTCTGTTCTGCTCACCACCTCCTATACACATTACTTCTTTGAGTTTGATGAGTTTGAAAACATTGAAGAAAACCAGCTGGCATTCCGTCCTGATTTTTCGGCGACATACCGCTGGGTGAACATGGATAATTTCACCCTTGATTTCGCCCCTCTTGCAGCCATCATCAATGTAACTCCTGACAACTATACCTTTGCGCCTTTGCAGGCCGGCACCACTTCAGCACCCAAAGAGTTCACCATCATCAACGATGGTGGCGACACCCTGGTTGTTGCCCCTTCCGGCATTACCATAACCGGTGACCATGCCGATGCCTTCATCCTTACCAACCTTGAAGAAGAGGTGCAACTGCTGGCAGGAGAAACGGCCACAATCAGCGTGGCTTTTGCTCCCGATGCCGTGGGAAATAAAGAGGCGACCCTTAATGTAAATGATTTTGAAGTTCCCCTGAGTGGAGAAGCCTTTGATGCTACCATCACAGAATTCCCATGGGAAGAGGACTTCTCCGGGTTAGACACCGGAGAGATTCCCTTTGGTTGGATCAAGGATACCCAAAACTGGGGTGTTTCACTCACCAACAATGCCGGCGGACAATCACCGGAAATGCGTTTCCATTTTGTACCCATCCTCAGTGGAGCCTTTTATCTGCAATCACCTCAGATCAACTCTTCCGACTATGACGAACTGTTGCTAACCTTCAGCCACATGGTAAACAACTACCAGACTCCTGGCATTTACACCCTTAAGGTAGTAGCTCTTGCAGGCGATGAGGAATACCTTATCCACGAATGGGTTGATCCCGACAATATTGCCCCGGAGAACTTTTCTGCCATCATCAACGCACAGGATCATGGAGTGGGAGCAGAAACCCTCAGAATTGCATTTGTTTTTGACGGCGACACCGAAGATATCAACCACTGGTTTATTGATGATATTGTACTTCGTGAAGTACCGGATTACTACACCGTTAACTTCACCGTTCTGGAAGATTCTCCCGAACAGGACCCTGTAAATGATGTAACCATTAGCATTGCCGGAGCCGGCAACATCGTTACCGATGAAAGCGGCCAGGCATCCATTACGCTTGAAGCCGGCAGCTATTATGCTGAAATAATCAAAGTGGGCTTTGCCAACCAGTCTGTGGAATTTACCCTTGAGGACGAGGACATTGCCATTGACATCCTGCTGCTAGATGAAATAGCAGAACCTTTCGACCTTGCCATTACTATGGAGGGGCTTGACCATGGAGATGCCCTGCTGAGCTGGGAGCTGGAAACCATATTGCATGAGTTCCGCTACGATGACGGTGAAGTGGTTAACCAGCTGGGATATCCCCTGGGTACCATCAACAGCGTGTTGGGTGCAGCCCATCATTACCATGCAGTATTGCATGAGATGTCTTGGATGACCACCTCTGAAGGAGGACCCCACAATGTGGTGAAACTCTGGGTAATCGGCCTTAATGAGGATGGTTTGCCCAACAGAACCGATGTGCTCTATACTGCAGAAAATGTTAACAATACAGATAACCAATGGAACACTTACCATTTTGCAAGTCCGGTGGAAGCACCCAATGGTTTTTACATCGGTGTAAGCTATGGTGGCTTTGTGGGCCTTGCTCTCGACAACGGGCAGGATGAACCCTGGGAATACACCCCCGGCACCCATTTTGGCATTTTCAATATGGAAAGCCACGAATCAAACTTTGTTGATATTACAGACTGGGATGTGGAGAAAAACTTTCTGCTGAGAGCCTATGGAGACAACCTGGGCACCATTCATTACGATAAAGTCGTGGCCACAAACACCGGCTCCGGCCAGCCCGCAGCAACGACCGGGAATTCAAAGCCAATACCCTTCCTGGCCGGGCAACCCCATACATCCTCTGCTGTCAACAAAGCCTTCGCCGGCTTCAACATTTACCTCGATGACATGGACAACCCCATTGCTGAAAACATCGCTGACCAGCAATATCTGTTTGAAAACCTTGAACCGGGAAGTTATACTGCCGGAGTCCGGGCAATGTATACCACCGGAGTATCAGAAATAGCCACCCTTGATTTTGTGATTGAGGAAGCCCCGTTGTACTACTCTGTAACTTTTGGTGTAATTGACGAACAAGGCGAAGAAATCCATGACGCAGTCATTACCCTCAATGGTGAGACTGCCGAACCCGGGGTGTATGAGTTTGAAGAGCTGGAAGCCGGCACATATGATTATGCTGTCAACAAAGAAGGATACCTGGAAGCTAGCGGTCAGCTGACCATTGCAGATGAAGACGTATTCATCGAAATCACACTGATTGAAGATGATGTTGCTGTGGATGATATCCACACCCTTGAAACAATTATTTACCCCAATCCGGCAAACCAGATGATAAACATAGAAAGCACTTTATCCATCAGCAAATTACGTGTTATCGACATTCTTGGACAGGTAGTGCATTTTTCGCAACCCCAAAGCGAACACTACCAGCTCAACGTCTCAGACTTTCCCGAAGGGATGTATTTTGTGCAGATTCTTACATCTGAAGGCTATACTGTAAAGAAAATTCAGATTGCCAGGTAGTAGTTTTTTAAATAGAACATAAAACCAGGAGGCTGTATCAAACAGTGAGGCATCCCGGAAATATTGGGTCAGCAGGACAAAACGCCTGCATCTGCAGAAAAAACAGACAGATCCAATAACCGGAACCCGCTTAAGATACAGCCTCTTGCTTTCCGGGGATTCTGTTTAGGGAATCGGGTCAGAAGTATCCTCATCGCTGATCAGCTCATTCCTGATGGCATACTTGATCAGCCCGACAACCGATTTGGTTTTGGTTTTGGA
>RECE01000276.1 GCA_007694165.1 Bacteroidota bacterium | reverse complement strand
TTTATGCAAAAATAGTGGGTGTCGCCTTCAAACATTACTCCCGGCCCAACTCCTACATCCCATCCTTTTATGGGAGAGTATCCCATTTGCAACCCCAATCCGATATGGCGCTCCTCTCCAAATATTACTTCCACGGCGCTTCCCACTGAAAAAGGAGATTTGCCTTGCATGAAGCTGTAGGAATACTCCAGCTGCAATCCCGGATCAAATTTTTTATCGTCTGAAAGGTAGACCATGCCGCTGGCAAGTCCAATACTGTGTCGTTCTCCCGCGCCGACAAATGTTACGGTATGAATACAAATGAGCGTCAGCCACAAAAATTTCTTTATCATAAATGGTTATGTTAACAGATTTGTGCTTTTGACAAAACAAAACCCAAAAGGTTTAAAAAAAACTTTTGGGTTTTGTTGTTTTTGCGAAATATTGAAACCTTTCAGATTGTCATTCTCCTGAACCTTTAAGCTGTTGACTCTGGAATTTGAGCTCCGGAATTTTGACCAGGTTCATTTGAAGCTTGCCGGTCAATGGCATGTACTCATAGGTTAGCATAGAGCCTTTTCTTGCCGGCAGCACACCTCTCCAAAAGGCTTCAGAATCATCGAAACTACGGGTGTTGAGTTCAGCAAGTATAAAACCAAAACCTGATTGATTGGCACAAAGGTCAACAATTTGCATATAGCTGAACAACATGGGTTTGGCGTGTTTCAGCTCTACTTTGGTTGTGTTGAATGCGTTGTTAATATCCATTAAATAGGCGTAGTGAATCTTGTTTTCATAGCTGGTAAAGGCAAAGTTGAGTTTGTCGTCATAAAGCTGATGAAACCGATAGGTGAAAGCTCCGGCCTGCTTCATTGCCCGGGCTCTTCTCAAAGGTCCCTGACCTGCATTGTGGGCAAGGGAGTTGGATCCTCCTGAGAATTCGGAGTCGAGTTTCAGTACCATGTGAGGGCGTTGAATTCTTTCGGTGTAAAGAATATCGCCGCTTTCTTCAAATCCCATTAGCATAAAATCAAGCAGTCTGATGCGGTGGTATTGCTCTTTTTTGCCTCCTTCCTCTTCTCTTCTCACTTCTCCTGAATACCTGTACAATTCGGCTACAGCCATAAAAGTACCATCCTGGTATTGTTCCAGCGCATGGATATGCACATCGGGCATTACCTTGAAGAACCAGTCAGGCACCGGAGTTCTTAAAGTACTGCGCAGGGTTGCCCAGGGATGAGTCTGCATTCCGGCTGTTGAGCCATCTTCTGCCACATTCAGGAAAAAGAGTCCACGGGTATTTTTTCCTCTGATTTTATCTCCTCTAAAATAGGTTCCTGCCATGGCCAGCTTATTGTCAGCGGTAGGCAAAAATGCGGTGGGGAAAAAACTGTTTTGACCATCGCCAAGCTCCATGGTGTAAATATGAGATGCGGTGCCCAGATCTATGCTGTGCAGGCGGGAGTTAAGTGTTTTACCCATTCTTTCAGTGGCTTCCAGAATGAAAACTCTTTCTTCAGAAGTAACTAAGTCATAAACATGAGCATTCCCTTTAGGGCTGGTGAATTCAATGCTCCAGAGCGTGTTAAGTTCGCTGTCTACATGTTCAACTGTGTAACCGGTGCGTCGGCCCCTGCCTGCTGTTTGTACGATGAGAAAACCTTCCCTGGGGTGATTGTAAACACCCGGAAAAAACTGATCACCCCGGCGCAACATGGTTACATCAGAGCTGGTTCTGCGCGATACTTCATTGCCCATGTGATCCAGCACCACGTAAGTAACGGACTGGGAGAATGCGTTGTTGACAAAGCTCAAAAGCGTGTGGTCACCATTGTAGGTCATTTGGTTGAAAAAAGAGTAACGGGGTGTTTCAATGGTTCCTTCTTTTACTTCATCCAGCAAAAAGTCATAAAGCTGAAAATGCCAGTCTCCGCCAGAACCGGTATGTATTACCATATAGGCGTCATTCTCACCCTGTTGCGCGCCAAGTGCATGTACGCCGGCAAATCGCAGGGGAGAAATTCTTAATTCTTTACTTTGGCTAAAGCCTGAAAATGTAAGGCAGGTGATCAGTGCTATGGCTATCATCAACTGCCGGGTTAATTTTGATTTCATGGTAAACGATTTTGTGATTAACTGGATTGGATTTATTGACAAACTTTTTAATAATTGTTGGGTTGTTTTTCACTTTCCAAAAAGTATGCCAAGCATGTGGAAATGTTTCCTGGGTGTGGGTTTAGAGATTTTCGGGGCGGGCTGAAAAGAATGCAGATTGTCCGTTATCGGTCAGTTTTGTGTTCGCTTTCAGAGGGTTTGACCCAGGCAAAGTAATTAACGAAGGGAGGTATGCAGAAAAAGGACGAAAGCAGGTCAGACAAAAGGTTTGAATTTGCAATACAAAAGGCATTTATTCAGCGCATCTTGTATGCAGGGGTAAAATCTTCAACAGAGAAAAGCTTAGGGTAATACAATGGCAAGCCATTTAAGAAAGCATGGTTTAACTGGCATTAAGAGGGGAGAAAAGCCGGCATGATCCGGTTGATTACTTCAGCGAAGTCTTCCTTCTTCAAGGGCTTTGTAAGGTATTCATCCAATCCCATATCCATATATTTTTCGCGGTCGCCCTCGAACGCATTGGCGCTGAGTCCTATGATGGGAGGCATTTCCGGGTGCATCTCCCTCAGTTTTCTGGTTGCAGTGATGCCATCCATCACGGGCATCTGGATGTCCATGAGAATCATGTCAAATTTACCTGGCTGGTATCTTTCCAGGGCGATGGCACCATTTTCTGCCAGTTCAAGGGTATGACCAAAGGAGCAGAGCAATAATTTCATTACTTTCTGATTGATAATCTTGTCTTCAACCAGTAATATTCTCAGGTTTTTTAATTTTTCCAACTGCTGATTATTGATTTGTTGGGAAACAGGTTGAGATGCGGGAGCCATTTCAGTTTTGAAAGTGAACCAAAACGTACTGCCTGACCCGTATTTACTATCTACCCCTATTTCACCACCATGTATATGAACAAGTTCACTGCAGATAGATAGTCCCAGTCCGGTTCCTTCATATTCCCGATAATCGCTTTGATGTATCTGAGCAAAGGGTTTAAAAAGTTCTTTAAGCTTTCTTTCTTCGATTCCAAGCCCTGTATCGCTGATGGATATTTTGATAACAATTTCATCAGGGTTGGTACTTTGTGTTTGATTTTGGGCTGAAAACCGGATTTTACCCTGTGCTGTAAACTTTATCGCGTTGGAGATTAAGTTGCTGATTATCTGCATTAAGCGGTTTTTATCGGCAATTATACGGGCAGGAATGGAGGGATCGATTGTACTTTCAAATGAAATTGAGTCTTTGGCTATGCTTTGAAAGATAGTGTATGCATGTTTTTCCAGTTCGGTAAGTTCAAAATCTGTTTTTTTTAGTTTCAGTTTGCCCGCTTCAATTTTGGAGTAGTCCAGCACCTGATTGATGATTTCTCTGAGGTTTTCGCCTGAGAGCCTCAGCATGCTGATATAATCTGCTTGTTCTGTTGAAAGTTTTGTTTTCTCCAGGATGTCAATGATTCCTATTACCCCCGTCAAAGGTGTTCTGATTTCATGGCTCATATTGGCCAGGAAGTTTTGTTTGAAACGAATGATATCACCCTGTTTCTGGATTTTTTCAAGTTGCAACTCCAACTCACTTTGAGATTCAGCAAGTTGTAGGTTCTTTAAGCCTATTTCTTCATTGGAGCGCTGCAGGTTCAGGTTTACCTGCTGTAGTTCGCGGGTTCTTTTACTGACAAGAAATTTGAGCATTACCGAGATGCTGACCAGTGACAATATAATGGAACCCACCAGAATCAAAATCCAGTTGTTTTCCTTCAAAAAGTCTTTGAATGACTTTTGTTCGTATACTCCCAGCCATTTGTCATGTATCGCCTTGTATTGTTCACTGGCTTTGAGGATATGCAAACCCAGATTTAGCGTATACAGCAGGTCTTCATTTTCCTTTTTTACTGCCATACAGTAATCTTTAGGCAGAAAATTAATCCCTGCGGGTTTCACATGCTGGAGGTTGTTTTCAGAAATGGAATACAGGCCCGGGAGTTTTAAAACCACTGCGTAATCATAAATCCCCTTATCTACAAGCATTAGGGCTTCTTTAACTGTACCCACTTCTATGATTTTGATATCCAGATCAAGTTGCAGCAGATATTCTGCGTAAACATCCGCTGTTTGCGCAACAACCTCCTTGCCTTTCAGATTTTTAAGTGCTCCCAGAGAGTTCTTCTTATTGATAAAGATATCGCCGTTGCTTACACTATGACGGGAAGAAAAGCCGTAAATCTCTGCTCTTTGCGGTGTGTAAAACAATCCCGATATGGCATCAATTTCTCCGTTTTCCAGTGCCTCACGAATCAATTCCCACCTGTCCTGAACTATGACTACGTTTAGCCCCATTTCTTTTGCTACCGCCCTGGCAATATCAATATTGAAACCGGCAGGTTCCCCCTGTGCGTTAACGAAACTATAGGGTGGGTAATTGATATCATCGCCTATGATTATAGTCCCGGGCTCTTTAAGTCTGTTTTTCTCACGGATGGATTGCGCAGCGATTGCAGAAGGAAACAGATACAGGAAAACCAAAGTCAGTAATAATGCAGGGTTTATTTGCAGAAAAATTACTTGTTTTGTGTTAACCCAAAAGTTCATAAGTGCTTTTTTTGTTTTGCAACCTCCATAAAGCATTGATTCAGGGGATAGTATATTTTAGTGGTGTTCCCGCAGTTTATGGTTTATGTTGTCTTGTAAAAGTATGCTAAAAAGGATTGCAAAAATTAGGTAATCTACGGAGTTTTGTCATTGAACCGGAGATTTAAAAGTTTGAGATGGAAAGATTGATTGGGGAATCTAAATAGGCACTGGTGAATCATTCCGGGTTTTTTGTTACGAGGGTTTCGTTTTCAATTTTGTTGATGGGCCATTCGGGCTACCAGTATTCCCGTAACCCTGCGCATGGGTTGCAGGTATTTGCTCAAAGGCACTGGGGTGATTTCAACAGTATTAGTGCGGGTAGAAGCATGAAGCAGGTGCAGTCGCCCGTTTTGATGCAGGGCAAAGCCGGTGTGTGAAACATCCAGCCCGTCAATGTTGGTGGTAAAGGCAATGATATCGCCATCCATTATGCTGCTTTCGAGGCTTTCAATACGATCTTTTGGGATGTAATTCAATTGGTAGGTGGATACCCCCTTTTCTGCTTCTTTAATTTTACTCACAAATTCCGGCTCTGCCAGTTGGCGGTACAATTGAGGGTTGGAACTCATGAAGTGCACGTGAGAATCAAAAGGAGCGGTTCCCAGTTCATTGCTTATCAGGGTGAGAATACCTTTGTCAGTATTGCTCTGCAACCATTCAGAAAAATAATGCAGTCGGGAGGGATACTGATCAATGATACCGTCGCGGTAGCGGATGCAGGCCAGGGTTTGGGCGAAGTCCCAGAAAGTGGAATCCCCATATTGAATTATCAATGTCATGGAAAGCATGTATTCCACAAAAGTGGTGCAATCCATCTCACGCAGGTTGATAACAAGTTGTTCGCTTTCTTCCGTTTCAAGCGTGTGGGCCACGTAGGGTGTATTTAAAAACTTACGGGCAATGGTAATGAGTAAATCCGGTGTAGCGATACCAGGTTCAACATCGTATGTAATATCCGTGACGGTCTCTTCAAAAATAAAAATATCTCTCTCTGTTGTAAAAATGGGCAGGTTCTCATTGCCCGGGCACCATCTGAGATAGGCATCTTCAGTAAGATGTTTTTCTCCCTGCGGTGGTTGACTGCCCTGGCAGGCACCGAAAATCAGCAATAAAAGAAATGTAAAGGTAAGGGTAGCAGTTTTTCTTTGAATGAATACTTTCATGTTGAAGGGTTTTACTATGGGAAACCAATATTTTTGTTCACTCTGAATTTTTCCTGAAAACGATCCTGAACCTGACTGTTTCTGCTGAATAGTTGCCTCGCAACCTGGCAGCTTGCCAACCCGGTCCGCTTTTGATTAAGTCCACTGCCATTTGTGAGTATTGTTCACCTGGACTCCTTATGATTTCAAAGTTTTCGGTAGTACCCGTGGGGGTGATGGTAAACCTGATACTCACCACAGCCCTGTTTAGTTCATCTGATTCCTCCAGAACAGCATTTTCTCTTAAGTACTGCCTGTAAGCCGCATATCCTCCCTGCGGTGTGGGGGGAGAATAATCCCTGCGGTTCATCCTGTCATCCGCATGCAGGTCCTGTTCATGTCCGGTTCTCACAGAAGTTCCGTAACCAATCACTACCACCTCGCTCAGCGACGCCATGTCGGGTTCAAGCGCCAGCACATTATCCTGTGCCAGTTCGGCAGCATCCAGTTCAAGGGTTTGCATCCCAATGAAGGATGCTACGATGGTTGCTTGTTCATCACGTGGAACTTCCAGCTCAAAACGCCCTTCCAGATTGGTTACTGTACCCTGGCGGCTACCCTTGATGGTTATGGTAACACCCGGAAGCGGCGTCCAGTCATGGGCATCTACGACCTGACCGCGCAGCATCTGGTGGGTAGATTCCGGTGAGGGAATATCCAAATAAGGCAAAATAATCATGGGAGTTTCCGCCAATTTTGTTGCAGCACCGGAAGATTCCGGCAATGCTTCTGCCAGGGAAGTTGCTGTATCGATGGGTGGGCGAGGTATTCGTATTCCTGTATCTGTTTCATTGCGGGCCATAGCTGATATTTCATGATCGGCCACTATGAACTCTTCTGTTTCTTCATATGCGGGAATTAAGGGTGCCGAATCCATGGGGACTATGGTTTGGGTTTCTCTCTGCCGGGCAGTTATGGTTCTGGCAGGCTCTGTTGTTTCTGCAGCAGGATCTTTCGGGGCTGCGGAATCTGGCTCGTCGGTAGTTGCGCGTTTTTCTTCTGGCTCAGAGGGTTCGCTGATGGTAAGTTGGGATTCGCGTTTGGATTGCTGACTTTGATCCATCAATAGCAATCCCACACCGGCAATGATGAGCAATGCCACGGTAGCAGCAATGCCGGCGTACAAGTAAACCGCAGTTTTGCGCGTAGAGGAATGAATTTGCTCATTCAGCCTTGCAATGTCTTGCTTTGCCCTGCTTTCATCCACCAGGGTAAAGCCTTCCATGGCCTCTTCCACAAAGGGATCCTGCTGCATTTTCCGCTCCAGCTCATGGCGATTGCCATTGCTTTTTCGCCGGAAAATATAGTCGTATATTTCCTTCAAAGTGGGGATGATATGGGTTTTCTTATGCTTCATGCCGGCTTTCCATGCAAATTTTTAAATTCCTTTTGCCGTTTTGCAAATGACTTTTGACTTTTTTCTCCGCAATTTTCAAATGTTGTGCGATTTCAAGGTAGCATTTATTCTGATAATAAAACAACTCGATGCAGCTTTTTTGTTCGGCTTTGAGTTGTTCTATGCATAGTTTCAGTTGTTGAGAATGCAGTTCATCCTCCTCATCAACAGGATGCCAAAACTCCTGTGATTCCATAAAAAGATCCTGCTCGTTTTGCCAAAGATCATAACGTCGCTCCTGGGTTTTGCGACTGCGCAGCTCCATCAGACAATGGTTGCGGGTAGTGACATACAACCAGGTGGAAAATTTGACTATCTGATGGCGATGGATTTCGTGGCTCAGCTTCTCATAAATGTTCATTACTGCATCGGAAGCATCATCAGGATTTTTCAGATACTTCATGCATACTCCATACACCAGGTGGGTATACCGGGTGTAAAGCTCCGCAAGAAAATGCTGATCCTTTTTCTCGCTGAAAGCCTCCAATAACTCCTGATCGGTATAGTGCTTTATGTCTTTGCTGAATAATCTGAACAAACCCTGTCTGCTTTTTGATAAGTGTTATTTCTTATTTTGATTATCCGTAATATTTCAAGTCAGAAGGTTTCTTGTCATATCGGGCTTCTTTTCTATTGCCGTCAGTTTTAACTGATGGGTAATAGTCATCTCAAATCCAGCGGGACTTTAGTCCCATGGGTCAATATCAATAACTTATGCAATTGCGCTGTCAACTGTTGCAGTATCTCTGATTCTATGAAGTTCGCTCCGCGCTTTTCACCCTGCTATTTCTACCGGCATTAGATATTGTCTGATGACTATTGCTGCGGAGCATCATCGCTGTAATTACAAATGGGGGGTGAAAGTTACGATATTTTTTCGGTAAGCATGGGAGGTTTTTTATGTGAATAGTTCATTTTGTTATGGTAGCCGCTTGTGGTTTGGTTAATGTTTGATCGGATTCCTTCTTTGATTTATATTGGTGTAAATGGCACAATAACAGTGTCTTGAATAAATATTTTACTTTTTTTATGGAATCTTTCCTTTTGCTGCATCCTTTTTTCAAACATTCAACACCGGATGCATCCCAAACAAATTATTAACCTAAAAAAAAACATTATGAAAAAGCTAATGAATAGTATTTTGATTGCAATTTTATTTTCCATTTCCGCTGTGTTTGGTCAGGGCCGAACCATTAACGGAGTAGTAACCGATGTTACAGATGGAAGTCGCCTCCCGGGAGTGACCATCTCTATAAAAGGAACAAATGTTGGCACTGTAACGGATCTCAACGGATTCTATTCCATTGCCATTAGTGGCCGCAATCCTGTGCTGGTTTTTTCCTTTATCGGAATGGAAACGGTAGAGATACAACCCGGCAAAGAGGATCGGATTGATGTGAGCATGATGCCAAACATTGCAGCGCTCGAAGAAGTTGTGGTATTGGGATATGGTTCTTCAAGACGATGGAGAAACGCCAACAAAACAGGAGCTGTACATCACTATCATGCACCACCGGTATTTGTAGATCAGGAATTTGACTATAACAGCATGGATACCGAATCGTATGCTGCTGTTAAAGAAACCGGCTTTCGCAATGTAGCAAAAGATCCCTTGTCCACTTTTTCTATTGATGTTGACAATGCGGCTTATTCCAATGTCAGACGCTTTATCAATCAGGGTCAGCTGCCACCGGCTGATGCAGTAAGAATAGAGGAGATGCTGAACTATTTTTCTTATAACTATGCTGAACCCCGGGGCAGACATCCTTTTGCCGTTCATACCGAACTTTCACAATGCCCATGGAATGCTAACAGTCAATTGCTGCATGTGGGTTTAAAGGCCAGGGAGCTGGATAAATCTGAACTGCCTCCTTCCAACCTGGTTTTTCTGATTGATGTTTCCGGATCCATGCGACCAGACAACCGGCTACCCCTTGTGAAAACTGCCCTGGTAATGTTGCTGGATGAATTAAGACCTTCGGATAAGGTGTCTATTGTGGTGTATGCAGGACGAACTGATTTGGTTCTTGAATCTACACCGGTGAGTGAAAAACACAAAATCCTGTCAGCTATTGCAGGACTGCATGCTTCCGGGGGCACAGCAGGAGGTCAGGCCCTGCGCATGGCCTATGATGTGGCAGAAAGAAATTTCCTGAAGGATGGGAATAACCGTATCATTATGTGTACTGATGGTGATTTTAACGTGGGAGAGTCCAGCCTTGATGCCATGGAAAAACTGGTGAGTGACAGACGCAGGAAGGGTGTGTATATCACTGTGCTGGGCTTTGGCATGGGCAATTTCAAGGATGATCGTCTCGAAATTATTGCCAACAAAGGAAATGGCAACTATGGTTATATTGATAATATCCAGGAAGCCCGCAAGCTGCTGGTAACTGAATTTGCCGGCACGATGTACACACTGGCCAATGATGTGAAATTGCAGATTGAATTCAACCCTGCCCGGGTAAAGGCATACCGGCTCATAGGGTATGAAAACCGCAGGCTCAATCCCGAAGATTTCAATAATGACGCCAAAGATGCCGGAGAAATGGGTGCCGGGCATACGGTAACCGCGCTCTATGAGATTATTCCCGCCGGGTCTGATGCTGTTTTTCCCGGTAGCATTGATCCGTTGAAGTACCAGGATAATACCCCTTCCGTCAGGCCCGACAGAAATGCTGAGCTGCTGACCATCAAGGCAAGATACAAAGAAGGGGTAGGGGAGAAGAGTGTAATGTTTGACCAGCAGGTGCAAGGCCGTCCGATTCCGCTGGCCAGAGCTTCTGAAGATTTCAGGTTTGCTGCTGCGGTAGCTGAATTTGGTCTGCTATTGCTCGATTCTCCTTACAAAGGGGATGCATCCTACGAAAATGTATTGAAACTGGCCGTTGATGCCAAAGGGGTGGACCATGAAGGATACCGCGCCGAATTCATCAACCTGGTGCGAACTGCTCAAAACCTTCAAAAGCTAAGCATGCAACGATAATATTGTATCGTAAAGGCAGAATATGTCAGGGTATGGCTCAAAGTCATGCCCTGACTAAAACTCAGGTTTGCTCCGAAGGAATATTCTGCTCTGCCATGAGTCATTCTGATTATCTTAGCAGCCATCACTCTATCCATTTACTGCTTCTCTAAGCTTTTAATCACAATAAAATTTTACTTATCTTTACTCAAAAAATTACTAACTGTGCTCATTTTATGATTACTCCTGACCTTCAAAATCAGATTACCTTGGCCATCAAAGCACTTGAACCTGAAAAAATCATTCTTTTTGGAAGCCATGCTTATGGGCATACTCAGCAGGATAGTGATATTGATTTACTGGTGATAAAAAATATTCCCCCGGAAAAAGTAAAAGAATACCGTCTTCTTGTCAGAAAAAAGCTTTGGGAAAAATTCAAAGGGCAGGGCAAGGGTTTTGATATTCTTGTGGATAGTTCAGACAGGATTAAAGAGAGGATATCTCTTGGGGACTTGTTTTATGATGAAATTATAAAAAAGGGTAAAGTTATTTATGCCTAACACAACATATGCATTTGAGTGGCTGGAATTAAGCATGACCAAAATGTCCTATCGCCATTCCATTACATCATTGTTCGTTTTTTGAGGGTAGAATTGTGATTTTCAGAATAATCCGGAAAAGTTTTCGTGAGGTTGCGGTTTGGACCCCTGAAGTAGCGGAGAGACTTCAAGCCGCCCCGCCACCGGGAATCCACAAATTATATCAGATTGAAACGGTTTTCAGATTGCAGATAAATTCTGCAATTCCCTCAAAAGCTTTTACCAAAGTTTTGTTGGTTTGCCCGAAAACACTCAGCCCGTTTTCTGCAGCATCACCCAGTTCTGCTACCAGGGGAAGTTGACCCAGCAGGGGAACGTTGAGCTCTGTTGCCAGTTTTTCGCCTCCGCCTTGTCCGAAGATAAAGTATTTTTCATCGGGGTGGGGTGCCGGGGTAAACCACGACATGTTTTCCACTACGCCCAGGATAGGGACATGCAGGTCGGGATTGTTGAACATGGAAGCTGCCTTGCGCGCGTCGTTGAGAGCGATTTCCTGCGGGGTGGTAACCATGATGGCGCCGCTGAGGGTGAGTTTCTGGATGGCCGTAAGCTGTATGTCGCCTGTGCCGGGAGGGAAGTCCACGATCAGGTAGTCAATGTCTTCCCACAGCGTGTTCTGAAACAATTGCTGGGTGGCATTGGCCACCATGGGGCCGCGCCAGATAAGACCCTGGCTGCGGGCGGCAAAAAATCCCATGGACATGATCTTAACCCCAAACTTCTCGATGGGTATCATCAGCTGTACGCCGCTGAATTCGGTAACTTCCGGTCGCTGGTCTTCTATACCGAACATACGGGGAATCGACGGTCCATAAATATCAGCATCTACCAATGCCGTTTTAAAACCATTTCGCGCCAGGGCAATAGCCAGGTTAGCCGCAACGGTTGATTTTCCCACACCGCCTTTGCCACTGGCTACGGCAATGATATGTTTGATGTCGGGGAGTTGAATTTTTTCTGTCATAATTTGTTGTATCGTTTAATCAAGTTTTGTAAAAGCCTGTTCCAGGTCGGCGATGATGTCTTCGGCATCTTCAATACCCACGGAGAAGCGCACCAGGTCGTCGGTGATGCCTGCTGCCTGTTTGTGCTCATGGCTTACACCGGCATGAGTCATGGAGGCGGGATGCTGAATAAGGGTTTCCACCCCTCCCAGCGATACCGCCAGGATGGCCAGGTGCACATTGTCCATAAGCTTGCGGCCTGCTTCGTAGCCCCCTTTCAATCCAAAACTCATCATGCTGCCAAAGCCATCCATTTGGGTCTTTGCCAATTCGTACTGGGGGTGGGAGGGGAGACCCGGGTATTTTATCCAGGCCACCATGGGGTGGTTCTGCAGGTATGTAGCAATTTTTTGTGCATTTTGTTGTGCCCTTTCAATGCGAAGTGCCAGCGTTTTTACACCCCGAAGCACCATGAAGGCCTGGGTGGGGTCCATGTTGCAGCCCATGTAAACCATGGAATGGCGAATTTTCTTGTATAGCTCCGGATCTTTGGTCACTATCACACCTCCTACAATATCGGCGTGCCCATTGATGAATTTGGTGATGGAGTGCAATACCACATCTGCTCCCATATCCAGCGGTTTTTGCAGGTAGGGGGAAGAGAAGGTATTGTCTACCACCAGTAGCAATCCTTTTTCCCTGGCGATTTTGGCACAGGCTTTCAGGTCGGTAATCTCCATGGTGGGGTTGGCCGGTGTTTCCACATAAAGCACTTTGGTGTTGGGTTTGATGGCTTTCAGGATGTTTTCGGTGTTGGCGGTATTTACAAAAGTGGCTTCCACGTTGAAGCGCGAGAAATCCTGCTCCAGTACCCCACGTGCCGGGCCATATACGGCATCGGAGCTCACAATGTGGCTGCCTGCGCCCAGCAATGCCATGTACACGCTGGTAATGGCTGCCATACCTGAACTGGTGGCAATGCCATCATAGCCATTTTCCAGCGCTGCAATATTTTGTTCAAAGGCACGGATGGTGGGATTGGCGATGCGGGTGTAAATGTAGCCATCGCTTTTTCCTGAAAAACAGTCGGCTCCATGCCGGGCACTCTTGAATTTAAAAGTAGAGGTCTGGTAAATGGGCACGGTAGCACTTCCGAATTCGTCGTCGAACGCTCCTGCATGAATAAGTTTAGTGTTGAATCCTTTGTCTTTTGTATTCATTATGATTTAATTTTTGTATGATGATAGGATTAAAATTCGATACCCTCACGGGCTTCTATGCCCCGGGTAAAATAATGTTTGATTTCTTTCATTTCGGTCACCAGGTCGGCCAGCTCCAGCAATTCGGGCGGCGCATAGCGTCCGGTAATTATGATTACCATAGCCGGTAGTCTCACCTTTACCATTGCCGGTGTAGAGGTGGATGTAACCTTCAGGGTTTTCCATGGATGAGTTTTTGAAAGATGTTTTGGATGATTTTGCTTGTTTCAGAATCCGGCGCCCATTCGGTAATGCTTTTGCTGTGGGTCATGGCTTCCACTACCTGTGGGTCGAAAGGAATTTTTCCAATTATCCCGATGCCCTCTTCCTTGCACAGGATTTCAATTTGCCGGCTCAGGTCTTCGTCCAGGTCGTATTTGTTGATAACCACATGGGTTTGTATGTTGAAATTTGCAGACATTTCGATGGCTCTTTGCAGGTCGAGCATGGCCGAAAGGCTGGGTTCGGTAACAATCACCAGTTGATGGGCTCCGGTAATGGACGAAATCACCGGGCAACCAATGCCCGGAGGACCATCGATGATGATGGTTTCCAGTTTATGCTGTTTAGCCTGCACTTTGGCCTTATCGCGCACCAGGTTGACCAGTTTGCCCGAGTTTTCTTCTCCGGGGGCCAAACGACCATACACCATCCTGCCATTGCGGAAACTTCCTGCATACAGCCGGCTATTGTCGCTGTTGACCATCGAAATGGCCTGGTGCGGGCAAATACGCATACACAGATGACAGCCATCGCAGGCGGTTTCTGAGATGACTACGCCCTGCCGGGAAAATGATATGGCATCGAAACGGCAGTAGGGTACGCAAATGCCACAGTTGGTGCAGGTTTCTGGATTTATTACCGCCTTTTGCCCCCCAATAAAAGCTTGTTCCTCTTCATGGGAAGGGTTGAAAAGGAGGTACTGGTTGGCTGCATCCACATCGCAGTCGGCCAGCACCACTTTTTCTGACAATGTTGCCAGTGCTGCACTGATGCTAGATTTACCGGTGCCTCCTTTACCGCTGATGATGGCTATTTCCATTACACATGAATTTTATCCGGTAATCCTAAAAAAAGTTGTTCCCATTTTGCATCGGCTTCTGCAATAAGTTTTCCCTTTGCGTAAATGGAGGCAATGCTGCGTTCGAAAGGGATTTCCATGAGCAATGGGATGTTTTCTTTGGTTAAATAATCATACACTTCATCATTGCCCATTCCCACCCGGTTGATGATAACTCCTGCGGGCTTTTTCATCTCCCTGAGGGTTTCTACCGATTGTTTAAGGTCGCTCAGACCAAAGGGTGTAGGTTCGGTTACCAGCACCACATAATCGGCCCTGGCCACAGTTTGTAAAAAAGGGCAGGAGGTTCCCGGGGGAGCATCCATGATGACCATCCGGTGGTCTCCGGCTGCTTTGATCCCTGCTTTTATCAGGGGTACAGGCGAATACACTCCCGTATGCATACGGGCTTCAGCGAGAATGTTCCGATTGGGCAGCGTATAGGTTGTTACCACCCCCAGTTCCACATCCTTTTCGGTAATGGCTCCATAATTACAGGCTGCCAGGCATGCACCACAACCATGGCAAAGCTCCTCGATGACTTTGATGACCGGAGGCTGCGGCAAAAAGAAGATAGCGTGGTAGTTGCACCAATCGTGGCACTTACCACAAAAAGTACATTTGTTTTCGTCAATTACCGGGGCTTTTTGGGTAACTACCCTGGTGTGCTCCTCTGAGGATTTGAAGAATAGCTTCGCATTGGGTGCTTCTGCATCGCAATCGACAAGCGTAGCAGATATGCCCGCTTTAGAAAGGCTATGGAAGAGGTTAGTGGCCACCAGGGTTTTGCCTGTGCCGCCTTTTCCGCTGGCGATGGCGATTTTGAAGCTTTGAGGTAACATTTTTCCTTATTTTTTTAATGCCGGCAACCTCCGTGCTGATGCTTAGGGCTGTCGTGATTGCAATAGTTGGCCTGCAGATTCAGTTTTTCGGCAATGAAATCCTCAACCAATTCCCGGGCGCTCTTGGTGGGGGCACCTACGAATACATTGATGTTTTGCTCGTTGAAAAGCTGGATGGCCTTCTGGCCCATGCCCCCGGCAATCACATCTGTTACATCATATCCGGCAATCCAGCGGGGGTAAAGACCAGGCTGGTGCTCTGGAGGTATAACTTCCGTGATGTCGTGAATTTTGTTGTCTTTAACATTGATCAGTGCAAATGACTGGCAGTGACCGAAGTGGGCGCACAATTGGCCGTTCTCCATGGGTATTGCGATGTGTTTATTCATAAGTTAAAAGTCTTGAGTTAAGAGTGAAAAGTGAAGAATGAAAAGTGAAGAATGTAGAATGAAAAGTGAAGAGTGAAGAATGAAAAAAATTGCTTAGATTATCATTTTGTGTCAGCTATCAAAGGATTTTGGGATGGTACTTTCAGCTTCTACCT
>RECE01000305.1 GCA_007694165.1 Bacteroidota bacterium | reverse complement strand
GTGGTGAAGGAATTTTTGCAGGAATAAAGAGTAAGTAAAAAGTACCTATAAGCTCAAATGAGGACTATGCAATCCATATAATTTCATTAATTTCAAAACCATATCTCATGAAAAAAACATTCATTGATGAATTTATCAGAAAGAGCTTTAATGAGCCGGATGAAAAAGCCCAACTTCCGGGTGCAACCATAGAAAGTGTAAAAATGGGCGAATACACAATACATCGCATGAAATGCGATCCCGGCTGGCGCTGGACAGAAACACTGCCGAAGATTATTGGAACCGATACTTGTGAGTTTGAACATCCCATATGGATGATGCTCTCTGGCCATTTTGTCGTTCAGATGAATGATGGCAGAACACATGAGTTCGGCCCCGGAGACATAGGTAAAATACCCCCTGGCCATGATGCCTGGGTTAAAGGTGATGAGCCCGTTCTTGCCATTGACATACAGGTAAATGGACATGCATAAAGCCCTTTCATCAGAATAAAATTGCATTAAGTAATTGGCTAGATGGAACTTGCATAATTGTACTTTCATTTCCTTTTGAGCGATCGGTGCTCATGCAAGTTTCATTGTAATCTGGTTAAAATATTCAGATTTAGCCTCATTGCTACTTCATGGTCTTAATGCACTCAAAAGGCCGATTGTTCGTTGAGATTGGATTGTAAGTGAATAAAGGTTTTTAAAACCATTTCAGCATCATAGACATCTGCGGAAATTCCTATACTATACATTACAACGACAATGCACAGAGGCAGACATTTTCAGGTTTTTCCGGCACTGCTCTTCTCAAAACTCAGCCTGATAATCTTTTCAACGATTCTCCAACAATTATTATAATATCATAACAATTGTTATTAATCGACAATTCAAGAGCCTTAAGGATAACAAATTTTGTATTTTAGTTTGATACGTACATTTTAAACAACATTAATCAAACTTTTATGCAAAGACTTTTTATTTTCACCTTACTAATCATAGTGCTGGCGTTTAGCACTCATGTAAAAAAAGCTCAATCCCAGGTTGCCAAACAGGATTCACTGGCACTGTTAGCCATTTACCAGGCTCTGGATGGAGACAACTGGACCTTCTGGAAAATTTGGAAAGAACCTTTCCCGGTAGCAAGCTGGAGTGGAGTAACCGTTGAAGAAATCCCGGGTGAAGGATGGAGGGTTACCCGCCTTAATTTGTGGAGAAATGGCATGAAAGGACAATTGCCCGAGGAAATGGGAGACCTTACCTACCTCCGCCAAATCAACTTCAATGAAAATAATATTACCGGAAACATCCCGGAATCCTTCAGAAATCTGAAACATCTTACAGACCTTTCGCTTACAGACAATCAATTCTCAGGACCGCTTCCCGATTTTCTTTCTGAGTTGCCTTCACTGGAAATCATTGGCCTGGGCATTAATAATTTCTCAGGCACCCTTCCGGAATCATGGGGCAAGATGTCTAACCTCAAAGATTTATACGTACAAACCAACAACCTGGAAGGAGAACTACCCAAATCATGGGGTAACCTTTCCAACCTGGAAAACATGGGGTTCAACTCTAACAATTTTACAGGGGTAATCCCTCCTGAATGGGGAAACCTGAAAAATCTCCGGGAGCTTTTCCTCTGGGGAAATCAACTTTCAGGTACCATCCCTGAGGAAATTGGTGGGATGAAAAGTCTTGAACATCTTGACCTGTCACAAAATAATTTTGAAGGTCCGTTGCCCGAATCCATGCAGGAACTGAGCAACCTGAAAGAACTCCTCTTAGGCCATAACAACTGGGGCGAAGAGTTTCCCGTTTTCCTTACCCGTTTTCCAAAACTGGAAATACTTTACTACAACAAAACCGGGTTAACTTCTGTTCCTGAAGAAATTGGCAATATGCAAAGCCTGCAGGGACTGTCGCTCAACCACAATGAACTGGGAGGTGAGTTCCCCATGGTGCTTACCCAACTAAAAAACCTGGAATTTTTGTACCTGTGGAATACCGGCCTTGAAGGTGAGATTCCTGCAGAACTGTTTACACTGCAGAACCTTGAATCCCTTGCCCTGGGACATAACCATTTTACCGGTGCTGTACCTGACGAATTGCTGAATCTTACCAATTTAAAAGAATTCATGGTCGATAACAACCAGCTTACCGGCTTTCCCGACCTCTCTGATAACCAATTCTTCCACCAGCCGGAATTCAGCCTGCAACAGAACTATTTTCAGTTTGATGCACTGGAAACCATCGTGAGCAATGATTTGATTCTCAATTCTGCAGAGCAGAAACCCATTATGCTGCTTGAAGATATTACATTTGAAAATGGCAGCCCATTGCAACTGGAAGTCGACCTCAAAGGAAGCATTATGCAGTACCATTGGTTTAAAGACGGCGAACTGATGGCCGAAACAGAAGAACCTTTGTTGCTGATTGAAATTGCAGAGAAAACTCATTCCGGACGCTGGCATGTGGAAGCCATCCATGAAACCCTTGCAGATATCCGCATAAGAACCAATGAAATAGAGGTCACCATAGCCAACTAAACATAGACTTATAGTTGATACAGGCGAGTTAAAGTACATCTGAAATATCTACCCTAATAGCGAAGCAATAAGATTGAATGGACAGCAATAAAGAAAATGGAAGCGCTATTCTATTCTTACAGCTGTCATCTTTAATAATTATTAACATCACTGCTAAACCCAAACTTTATCCGTTTTGCGCCAACATAAAACACGTTAACAGAAGCGAAAGCCATAGTCGATTGAAAGACTTCTTTCTCAGAATAAATTAAACGTCAAACCAAAATCCCCTTTGTATATTTTTGAGGGGATTTTTTTTATGGTATAGGGAAGCAAACTCTCCAATAATTTACAAAAATATGAAGCAACTTACAATGGGCCTCACTCTTACCTGTCTGATAATTATCATGACATTGGGTTTACAGGCACAAATTCACCGCCAGCCGGGACTCAGAGACAACACTCCACAGGTGCATGCATTTACCAACGCCCGCATTGTGGTAAGTCCAACCCAAACGCTTGAAGAAGCAACAATGGTTATCCGTAACGGACTCATTGAGGCTGTGGGTGAAAATATTGAAATTCCGGCAGATGCCTGGATAACAGACCTGAAGGGAAAGACCATTTATCCCGGTTTTCTGGAAATGTACTCTCATCAGGGACTGCCCACTGCCAAACAACTTTCCGAGCAGGAAAAATCATCCGGCAATGGTGCCCGCCACTGGAACCCGCAGGTACGCAGCCATTACAGCTCAACAGGCAACTATGCTTATATTGAAAAAGATGCAGCGGCTTTGCGTTCCCAGGGATTTGTTGCAGCTCATGTGGTCTCAGAAGCAGGAATTTTCAAAGGGTACGGGTCATTGGTTAAGCTCGCAGATGACACACCTGAACGGCAAATCATCCGGCCCGATTTCAGCCAGGGATTGTCTTTCAAACCCTCCAGTGAACTGGGAAAAGGCTATCCCACTGCAGTAATGGGCTCTATTGCCCTCATGCGTCAAAGCCTGTACGATGCACAATACTATAGCCAGGCCCATGACCATTTGCAAAACAAACCAGGCTCGATACCCGCCCCCGGTTTTTCTCCAGGTATCGACGCCCTGGGTGATGCTTTGAAGCAGGATGTTCCTTTTGTTATTGCGTCTGAAGATGAACAGCAAATCTTCCGGGCAGCCACCCTGGCCAATGAATTCAACCTTACTATGTGGGTTGTGGGGAGTGGTCATGAATACCGCAGAGCAGAGGAAATCAGGAATACGGGTCTTCACCTTATTATCCCCCTCGCCTATCCTGACAAACCCGATGTTTCAAAGCCTGAAACAAGCATCAACCTTACCCTGGAAGAATTGCGCCACTGGCATATGGCCCGACTCAATCCGTTTATGCTGCAACAGTCAGGAGTCAGTTTTTCCTTCACCTCCCATGGATTGAAGAAAAAAGATGACTTCCTGAAAAACCTCAGAATTGCTGTCAATCAGGGACTGACCACTGAAAAAGCACTGGCAGCCCTTACCACCATTCCCGCTGAAAAACTGGGTGTATCCCATTTGTTCGGATCCTTAGAAAAAGGAAAATCAGCAAGCTTTATCATTGCCGATGGAAATATTTTTGAAGAATCTACGCAAATAGAACAGGTTTGGGTGCAAGGAAAAAAGCACACCGTAAAAGAAGCGAACCCTCTGGCAGGCAAATGGAATGTCGACCCGATAATTTTCAAAGGGTATGCACTAACCATTCAACCCAAAGAGAAGGGAATGGATGCTGAGCTCATTCTTTCTTCCGATAGCATCACCAAAAAACTTAAGGATGTAAAGTGGGAAAACAACCGGTTATCCTTCAGGATCGAGAAAGACAGTATATGGGAAGGCACGAGGCTTTCTGCTTCTTTGGGAAAGGAAGAGCTGCTGGGATTTGGAGAAAAGGCCGACGGAAGTTTTTTCAGCTGGTCAGCCACCAGACAAGAAAGCCTGAGCAAATCTTCAGAGAAAAAGGAGGAAAAGAAAAAGACAGAAGATGATGAGCCTTTGAACCTTCAACCCCTTTACCCTGCCATGGAATATGGCATCACCGGAAAACCTTCTCAACCCACCCATATCCTCATCCGCAATGCTACCCTCTGGACACAAGGTCCAGAAGGAGTAATTGAAAACGCAGACATGCTGATAGAGAGAGGAAAAATACGCAATATAGGGCAAAACCTCAGTGCCCCGGCTGGTGCATTGATTATTGATGCCAGCGGTCGACACGTAACACCCGGACTTATTGATCCCCACCTGCACACCAGCATTGACGGAGGGGTAAATGAAGTGGGCGATGCCATTACTTCCGAAACACGCATCACCGATGTGATTGACGCCAACAATGTTTGGATTTACAGGTTATTGGCCGGCGGGCTTACCACAGCCAACCTTTTCCATGGCTCGGCTAACCCCATTGGCGGGCAAAGTGCCGTGATAAAAATGCGCCATGGAGAACAAGCCAATGGCCTGATCATGGAAGGCACAAAACCGGGACTGAAATTTGCCCTGGGAGAAAATGTAAAACTTATGGAAGGCCGCTATCCCAATACCCGTATGGGGACAGAGCAAATCATCAAAGATTCATTCCTGGCAGCCCTTCAGTATGAAAAAGACAAGAAAGCCGCCAGGGGAACCGACCGCCGTGGCCGTGACGCCAAACCATTCAGAAAAGACCTGCAGCTGGAGCCCATCCTGGAGGTGCTGAGAGGAGAGCGACTGGCGCATGTGCATGCCTATCGTCAGGATGAAATGATAATGATGATGCGACTGGCTGAAGAATTCGGCTTCACGGTGGCCTCCTTTGAGCATACCGTGGAAGGTTATAAGATTGCCGACGAACTGCGCGATCATGGCGCTGCCGCCATCATATGGACCGACTGGTCGTCGTTCAAGGTGGAAGCTTACGATGCCATCTACCAAAATGCAAAACTTCTGCTCGACGCCGGAGTGCTTACCAGTCTTCATTCTGACAATACCCAGCTGGCGACCCGCATGCACTGGGAAGCAGGAAAAGTTCTTCGCCACGGGATTGAAGAGGTCGAAGCACTCAACCTAATCACCCTCTACCCTGCCCGTATTTTGCAAATTGACCATTTAACCGGTACCCTGGAAACAGGAAAGGAGGCTGACTTTGTCATCTGGAACGGACACCCTCTGTCGGCATTTACCATCGCTGATGAAACCTGGATAGAAGGGAGAAAATATTTCGACCGCCAGAAAGACAAAGAGCTGCAGGAGCAAATCAGAAAAGAAAGATCAGACATTATCAGGAAAGCAGAAAGTTCCAAATAAACAAACGGGTTTTGAAATTATCCCATTCAAACAGCGAGACATGACCTCTATAAAACAGATACAAATAACGATAATACTGTTAACTGCAGCCATCCTTCTGGTTGGGCTGAAAAATACACAGGCGCAAATTCCCGTACCTCCACAAAAAGGCAGTCTGGTAATTCAGGCTTCATACATTCATACCCAATCGAATGGCATCATTGAAAACGGAATGCTTTTGATTGAAAACGGAATCATTACAGCAATAGGCAACGACATTGAAGTCCCTGAAGATGCGTTAGTTGAGAATTATGAAGGAAAGCACATTTATCCTGCCTTTATTCATGCACGCAACCTGCTGGGAATTTCAGAAATCGGTGCAGTTCCCGTTACATCAGATTTTAATGAGTTGGGAGACATCAACCCCAACGTGAGAGCAGAGGTCGCATTTCACCCCGAAAGCAGCCACATTGGTGTAGCAGCAGCCCATGGTATTGCCATTTCTGTCTCTACCCCTTCAGGCGGACTCATATCGGGTCTCTCGGCCGCCATGTATACCGAAGGGTGGAACCGCGACGACATGACCATGAAAGCTCCCCTGGGCCTGAATATGAACTGGCCCAACATGATCAACAACAAAAATCTGCAAAAACAACTGAACGAACTGCAGGAAGCCTTTGACAATGCACGAAGATACCACCATGCCAGGAGCGCCAACACTGCCCATCCCGCAGATGTGCGCTGGGAGGCCATGCGCCCGGTATTTGACAAAGAGTTGCCTGTATTTATCCACGCCAGCGAAATCAGCCAGATACAGTCAGCCATCAGCTGGGCAGAGAAAGAAGGTCTGAAGATGATTCTGACTGGCGGCAGAGATGCAGCCTACCTGGCCCGGCAGCTGGCAGAAAAAGATATCCCGGTTTTGCTTACACCTGTCATTGGTGGACCGGCAAGGCAGTGGGAGCATTACGGCAAATCCTATGAAACGGCGGCCCGCCTGCATGAAGCGGGAGTTGAATTTGCCATTGCAGGTGATTTTGGTGCCGCTTCGGCATACCGCCTGCCCTTGCACGCTGCTGCAGCTGTTGCCTATGGACTGCCTGAAGAAGAAGCTCTCAGGGCTATCACCCTATATCCTGCCCAACTCATGGGCATTGATGATCGTGCCGGCAGCATTGAAGCCGGAAAAGAAGCTCACCTTATGGTCACCAATGGCAACCCGCTGGAATTCTCCACACAAACAGAACAGGTTTATATTCTGGGAAGAAAGATTGACATGCGCAGCAAACACATTCAACTTCAGGAGAAGTATCAGGAAAAGCAAAAACAGGCGAGGTAGGAGGTATTTTTACAACGATACCAGAATCTGGCTCACGATAATGATAAGCACCAGCGAGAATGGATAAACGGCGGCATAAGCCTCTTGAGGTGCATTGGTTTTGGTTAACGGCTCAACGGCGCTCAGGGCAGGCGTACTGGTCATACTGCCGGTGATGGCACCCAGCAGGCTCAGCAGGTTCATTTTAAAAAGCTTGCGCCCCAGGAAAACAGCAGTAAACATAGGTACCAGTGAAATGATCGCCCCGGCCAGTATCATTGCAAAACCATGTTCGAGGATGGTCTTCCAGATCGTCTGGCCGGCTTGGGTACCAATGTATGTAAGAAAGAAAATCAGACCCAGCTGACGTAAATACTGATTGGTAGTGCCCGATACATTCCAGACGATATTTCCGGTTCTGCCAATGCGGCTCAACACCAAGGCAGAGACCAACACTCCTCCGGTCAGCCCCAGGCTAAAATCCATACCTGTCCACAAAGGAATTTGAATTTGCCCGATAAAGATTCCAACCAGCACTCCTACGGCAATGGGTAAAAAGTCAATCTGGTCGAGTTCATCGCGGCTGTCGCCAAGCAATTCGCCGATTTTTGCAATATTTTCATCCGGTGCACTCAGGGTGATTTTATCACCAAAGCGCAAACGGGTGGCTGCAGAGGGAATAATATCAATGCCGCTGCGGCGAATGGAGGTAACAGTGGCGTTGTAGCGATGCAGAAAAACAGATTCGGCAATGGTATGCCCCACATTCTCACGATTGGAAATCAGGAAGCTTCGTACTACATATTTTTTGCTGTCGGGTATTGGAACCGATGTTTCCGGGCCGATGAGAAAAGTAAGCGTGTGAAGGTCATCCTCGGTACCGGCAGCGCGAATAATATCATTTTGCTCAAGGGTGGTTGCCGAAGTGGGTGTAATGGGCTCGCTATCTCTGAGGATTTTGGATATGTTGGTATGTGTAACACGCCGTATCTCCAGCTCTGACAAACTCTTACCAATAACATTGGGGTTTTCAACAATGAAATTCCGGTAAAGCAGCTGCGGATAATCTGCATGTATATCCTTGTTGTATTTTTCCTCTTCACCTTCCACGCTGATCTTCAGAAACCGGGGTGATAACCTCACAAAAAGAATAATCCCGATAATACCAAAAGGATAAGCAAGTCCAAACCCTATAGAGACCAGGGGTGAGCCTGATAATTCAACCGCAGCAGCAAGGCCGGAGGCACTGGTTATGGCTCCGGTGAACAACCCGGTCATAAGGTACTTATCAAAACCAAAGGCATATCTGAGAGCCAGGGTGGTAAGCAAAGCAGAGGCTATGATCATGATGGAAAGGGCAATAAATTGCAATCCTTTGCTTTTAAAAGCTTCAAAAAAACCCGGACCAGCCTGCGTGCCAACACTAAACATAAATAAAATCAACCCTATCTGCTGAAATATGGCTGGCAGAGAAACACCAAAATGACCAAAAATTATGGCCACAAAGATCACCGCAGAAATATCAAGGGAAAGTCCTTTAAATTTAACCTTACCCAGGGCCATGCCCAATGCAACAATAATAAAAAAGGCTATATAATCAGTTGTCAGAAATTCCATTTATTATCGAAAAAAAATATGTGCAAAGGTAACAACAAATGACACTTGAGTGAAAGGTAAAAAGGGTTTCTCTGAACAGTGCATTCATAAGCTTTGCACACCCTCATTACAGAATATGGAAATAATAACGCCAATGCAATATTTTTTTAGGTTAAATTAAAAATGTGGTGTATTTTTGAATAGAAAACAAGTATCGATAAACTTCAGTTTTGAAAATGCAATACCAGGTAAAATTATTCCTTTCACCAAAACCTACACAAAATGAGAATTATGATTAAGTCGGGTGTGTTGTTGATCATCTTCAGCATGCTTGTGGTAAGCCTGCAGGCTCAGAGCAGACTTATCAGGAGACTGCAACAGGAAACTGAGAAAAAAATTATCAATGAAATCATAGGGGAAGACGAAAAAAAGGATGAAAAAGGACGATCACAGCATGACAGCAATGATCGCATGTCAGGACAAAACCGCAGGGGGGCAGGACTGGAAGCTGATGCCCCTGATGTAAGAAGAAGCATTGCAGATGCAGGTTCGGCTTACGAAACCAAAGACTATATTGCAGCCAAGAGATCCGTTCGAAATGCTTTATGGGGAGTTGAAATTGAAATCGGGCAGAATGTACTGAAAAGCTTGCCCACTTCGGTAGCAGGACTTGAGTACATTGAGTCGCGCGACGAAGTAAGCAGCATGGGAGCAGGCTTCGTAGGTCTCATCATTGGCCGGCAATACCAGGGAAAGGATGATATGCAGTTACAGGCGACTATTGGCAATGACTCTGCCATTCTGGGGCTGGCAGGGCTTTACTGGCATGAAGGGATGTACATGCAAAGTACCGAGCAACCCAACCAAAAAGAAATCCGCTTCCAGGAAAACAGAGCCGTGATAAACTATTCGGATGAAGATGGTTACACCCTCAGCGTACCCTTTGGACAATCATCCGTTTTTCTCATCAACGGCATCAACTTTGAAAACGAAAACCAGTTTATGAGTGCAGCCAATCAATTCAGCATCAACAACATCAAAAACATTCTGGAGGACAAGTAATGAAAATTATATATACAACCCTTATTTTTCTTGGCCTTTTCGTGGCAACGCTTTCAGCCCAGGAAGTTTCTAAGCAACTCAATGAAGCTGGTGCGGCTTATGATGCCGGCAACCTGCAGGAAACCCGAATGGCATTGCAACAGGCCATTCATGAACTGGATATGGCTATCGGCAATGAAATCCTCAAAGCGCTGCCTTCAACCTTGCACAACATGCCCATAGACCAGGAGAAGGACAATGTTTCTTCAGCCGGAGACTTAGGATTATTCATTAGCCGAAGGTATGCCGCTCCTGAAAATGATCACTACATTTCCATTGAAATCATTGGAGATTCACCCATGATTTCCGGGGTGAATGCTTTACTGTCTTTGCCCGTATTTGTGGGGGACAGGAACCAGAAAAGAGTCCGGCTGGGTTCCCGAAGGGCGCTACTGCAAAAAAACGAAGGCCAGGATGGTATCCATTCGTGGGATGTACAGGTACCCATGGGGTCTACCCTTTTAACTTTCAGCCTGCGGGGAGATATGGATGAGAAAAAAGTTACCGACCTGGCCGGCTCACTGCCATTGGATCAGATCGAACGCCTGACCCGCTAAGAATAGTTCCGGGAAATAATATTTATTATTGACCATAAAAAAACGGGCTGTTTTGCATTCATTAGCAGAACAGCCCGTTTTTTCAAACTGAATTTTAAGCTTCTAAATCAGATCCAGCAGCCTGGGCAATTTTTTCAACATGGCCAGTTCGCGCATCTTTTCTTTGGCTTCCAGTACCGGCGAACCGAAATAGGTTTTTCCTCCGGCAATGCTTTTGGAAATGCCCGACTGCCCCAATACAATTGCTCCTTTGCCAATGGTGAGGTCTTTTTGCACACCCACCTGTCCCCAGAGAATAACGTCATCTTCTACAATCACGCAACCTGCTACCCCTACCTGGGAAGCAAAAAGGCAGTTCTGTCCGATAATGGTATCATGACCAATCTGGATATGATTGTCCAGCTTACTGCCTTTGCCAATGATGGTATCTCCGGAAACCCCTTTATCAACGGTGCAGCAGGCCCCGATTTCCACATTGTCTTCAATGATGGCTCGCCCGCATGATTCCATTTTGTCCCAGAACTCAGGTCGTCTTTTGAAGTAAAATGCATCAGCCCCTATAACTGTTCCTGAATGCAGAATTACATTGTCGCCAATAACGCTATGGTCATAAATACTTACATTGGCGTGGATGATACAGTTTTTCCCGATAGCAACATGGTTACCTACAAATACACCGGGCTGAATAACAGTTCCTTCGCCAATGACGGCAGTGGGACTAATCATACTCTGCGCAGCTTCGAAGGGTCGAAACTGTTGGGTAAGGTATACATAATCGCGGAAAGGATCCTCGGAGAAAATCAAAGCTTTTCCATCAGGACAATTCACCTCCTTATTGATGAGGATAGTGGTGGCTTTGGATTGCAAAGCCTTGTCGTAATATTTGGGATGATCCACGAAAGTAAGATCTCCGGGCTCTACCTTGTGTATTTCATTGATACCGCTGATTACGAATGAAGGACTTCCTTCGAAACGGGCATCAATCATACCGGCAATCTGTTCGAGGGTCTGGCTGGGGTTTAGGCGCATTGTGTGGAATGGATAATGTGGATAAGGTTATTTTACTCTTTCCGAATAAGTCTTGGTACGCGTATCCACCTTGATTTTCTCACCTGTTTCAATGAAAAGAGGCACATTAACAATCGCGCCGGTTTCTACGGTGGCAGGTTTAAGGGTATTGGTGGCAGTATCCCCTTTTACACCAGGTTCCGAATAGGTTACTTCTAACTCTACAAAAGGAGGCAAATCGCAACTGAGGGGAGTTTCAGTATCTACATGAAAAACAATCTCTACTGTCTGTCCTTCCTTCAGCAAATCAGGAGCATTGATGGTTTCTTCGGGAATGGGAATCTGCTCAAATGTTTCAGAGTGCATGAAGTTATAGCCCATATCGTCTTTGTACAAAAACTGATAGGGTCTTCTTTCTACTCTTTGAACATTGATTTTTATGCCGGAATTGAAGGTATGAGGAATCACCTTGCCGGTTTTCATGTTTCTCAGTTTGGTGCGCACAAACGCTCCACCTTTACCTGGTTTTACATGCAAAAATTCCACTACAGAGAACAAATCATTGTTCATTTCAATGCAGAGCCCGTTTTTAATATCTGCTGTTGTTGCCATAAAATAAGATTAATCAAAAATTTAAATTTTGGGTGCAAAATTAAATAAATTCTGCGGGATATTTTAGTGTATTTTTCAGAGAGTTATCCAAAGCCAACATCTACATGCATCTGAAAAGCAATTTCACTCCCATAAAAAAGGCACAAACTGGTCCTGATATTTTCGCCACCAATCATTCAGGTTTAAGTAGCAGAGCATTAAGATCTTTTCTATATTTGTATTAAGAATCCTAAACCCAATCCAAATGAAGAAACTTTCAACTATCCTGGCAGCTCTCCTTCTCTTACTTACATGCACATCCAGTGTATCTGCACAACCTGAATTACACGCCTTTTTTAATGGGGCCATGGAGCAGATGGTTACAGAAGACAACATGCCCAATGCTGTTATTGCCGTTGTACAAGATGGAGAAGTCATCTTCATGAATGGCTATGGCATGAGTGACATTGAAGAAGAAGTTCCGGTAAATGCCGAAGAATCGATTTTCAGGGTAGGATCTGTCTCTAAAATTTTTACCTGGACCGCCGTGATGCAACTTGCCGAACAGGGAGATGTAGACCTGGATGCTGATATACAGCAATACCTGGATTTTGAATTGCCCAAACGAATCAAAGGGACGAAAACAGCGGCTTCACCCATCACTCTGAGGCACCTCCTTACTCATACATCAGGATTTGAAGATGTGCTGGACGGGCTTTTTACCTTTAGCCCGCAACCTGTATTGCGCGAATACCTCACCAGGCAAATTCCGGTGAGAATATACCCTGCCGGAGAAATTGCGGCTTATTCCAATTACAACCCTGCACTTGCAGGCTATATCATTGAACGTGTAAGCGGAATGCCCTTTGAAGAATATTTGGAAAACTACATATTTGCTCCCCTGGGAATGACCTCCAGCAGTTTCGAACAACCCCTTCCCGCTGAGCTTAATAAACGGCTGGTGACAGCCTACCGAAACGTAAACGGCGAATTTCTCCCCGCCAGGTTCGAGCATATGCCCGCCCCGGCAGGAGGTTTAAGTACTTCCGCCCCCGATATGACCCTTTTCATGAAAGCCCTCCTGGCACATACTGACAACAATCACAACCTGCTGCTTCAGCCGGCATCACGCTCGAAAATGCTCACCCCTACCTTTTCTTACCACCCGCTTTTGGGAGGGATAACCCATGGCTACAAGGAGTTTGTCCTCAATGGCCAGCAGGTGGTCTTTCATGGTGGAAGCACCAATATTTTTGATGCGGGATTTTATCTGTTGCCAGAAACCAATACCGGAATATTTATAGCCTACAGTGGAGGTAGTTACGATGGACATATCAAAATTCTGTATGATTACCTGCAAACCTACCATCCTGTAAGAGAAGACGACACCCCCGGCAAACCCATGATTGCAGCCGGATTGCAACCCCGGCTCAATCAGCTGAAAGGAGAATACCACCAAAGCCGTCGCATTGAATCCACTCCTGACAAATCCATCAACATGATGATGGGAGTTATGCACATCAACATTACCGATGACGAGATGCTGGAAGTGAAAATCCTGGGACAAACACTCCTTTTCAGGGAGGTACAGCCTGGTATCTATGAAAACACGACCCTCCGCCCCTTTTATCCTTTCGGTCCCATGCAGTATCTGATAGCCGAAGAGGATCACAAGGGCAGACTCATGCTGGTAACTGATGGCCCCATGACCTATATCCAAATGCCCTGGTATGCTACGACTGCTTTTGCCGCCATGCTGTTTGTACCCATGCTGGCACTGGCTTTGGGTACTATCATCTTTTACGTGGTGCGGGCTTTTTTCCGCAGGTTAAGCCGAAAGCACGAAGTGCCGTCAGATCGCTCCTTCACTGCCCGCACCCTGATGGTATTGCACTCCTTCCTGTTCGTGTTCATGCTTTGGCTCATGGCCTTCACGCTCAACCCCGATCCCGTTTATCTCCTTCCCCTTTCGGCATTTGGAGAGACAGGATTCGCCACTACCCTGTTATCCATCATACCCTGGCTGATATCTGCCACTACATTGGCAATGGTGTATTTCAGCCTGCAAACATGGAAGGACAAACTGCGCAAAAAAGCCGCCCGAATTTTCTACCAGTTGTATACCCTGGTTTCACTGGGGCTGTTGTGGTTGTTTTGGTATTATAATCTGGTGGGGTAATTCGTTAATAAAAGACATTAACATCATTGCAATTATAAAGTACCGTTAACCTCTGGTCGCTGAGCTTGTCGAAGCGATTCAGGATGCCTTTTCTTCACGCAATGTCAGACCATACCAGGCTGCTGTAAGAAAGATGGTTGCATAAATCAGCGTAATGGCCATTGACTTGACATCAAATACTTGCATGGTATACAATTCGTAAGATGATATCCCGGGGAAATAAACGGAAAATAAACGCTGGGTTCCGGATCGATCGATGAGGAAAACAATGAACTCGGTTATAAACCAGAAAGGAAAAAACACAAGTCCAATTGTACGGTTTCTAAAGACCATGATAATAAACAAACCAAAAAAAGCTGCACCAGACAGAGCAATCAGTTGATTCAACAGGCTGAGAAAATTGATTCCTTGCAAAACTTCTATAATACCTGCTTTGAGAAAGAAAATGGAAAAGACAAAATAAAGCAACAAAGTCGATATTATAACAAACAAACACAGAAAGCCACTGAGCAATAATTTCCCTTTCAGGTAATCACCCCGTGTTAACCCAATGGCAAGACTTTTCCTGTAGGATCCCTCATTGAAATCATTACCCGTATTGTTAACCATAAAAATGGCCAGTAGTAGCAACCCCATCACCGAAAAAGAATTTACCATGGCCAAGAATAAATCATCCACGCTCAGACTTTCAGCAATCTTTAATTCATCATACCCTCTTCCTATGGGGGTAACAAAAAGGTAAACCGCCAGAAACAAAAACAACAAATTGGATTTGCGGAAAAGTTTCAGATATTCAATGTGTACAAGATTTCTTAGAGACATTTTTGCTGTGATATTTAAATTGATGGTAAAAACAAACTAACGCAATTCAGGAACGTGGCTCATATAAAATTCATCCATTGTTCCATGTTTTGAACTAACCTCGCTAACCAATAAAACCTCCTTTATCTTTCCCTCGTGCATCAATGCCACTTTTGTTGTAGTACGTTTCACCTCATCAAGCAAATGCGTGGAAATTAAAATGGTTTTTCCCTGCACCTTCAACTCTTGAATCAAATTTCGCATAAACTGAAACCCTGTAGGATCGAGTCCATTATAAGGTTCGTCCCAAATCAGTAAATCAGGATTACCCACCAGACTGCATGCTATTGCAAGTCTTTTCCGCATTCCCTGGGATAGCTTTTTTACCATTTTTTTTCTGTGGTCAAGCAAAGAAAGCTTTTCAAGTAAGACAGGAACTTCTTCAAATGAAGCATTTTTTAACAAGCAAACTATTTTCAGATTCTTTTCAACACTCACATCCCTTAAGAATCCGTCCTCTTCCATAACAACCCCGATTCTTTGCTTGACATGAACCAAGTCATGACTTCCCCAAAAACTAATCTCACCCTTATCTGGATTTAACAATGCCAGCATGCAATTGATCAGGGTGGTCTTTCCGC
>RECE01000303.1 GCA_007694165.1 Bacteroidota bacterium | reverse complement strand
CTCCTCCACCCATTTACGGGCATTTACGAAAGCTTCCAACCACGGACTCACTTCATCTCTCTTCCTTTCAGCAGGGTAATGGGCCCATTGCCATGGGAAAATAGATCTTTCAAGATGAGGCATCATAGCCAGGTGCCGCCCATCGGGCGAACAAATGGCTGCAGCGTTGTAGTCGCTTCCGTTAGGGTTGGCCGGATATGCATTGTAACCATAAACTCCGGGTATATTGTATTGATCCTCGGTTAATGGAAGGCGGAATTTGCCTTCGCCATGGGCAATCCAAACGCCCAGTCGTGTGCCTGCCAGTGTCTTAAGCAATACCGACTCATTCTCAAGAATCTCCATATTCACAAAGCCAGACTCGAACTTATGGCTGTCGTTGTGCAGCATTTGAGGTTTGTTGATGTGACCGGTATATACCAGCCCGAGTTCCACCATAAGCTGGCATCCGTTACAGACCCCCAGGCTAAGGGTGTTATCACGTTTGTAGAAATTGTCCAGCGCGGTACGGGCTTTTTCATTATAAAGAAAAGCGCCGGCCCATCCTTTGGCAGATCCCAGTACATCAGAATTGGAAAAGCCTCCCACAAATACGATGAAGTCGATTTCCTCAAGGGTTTCACGCCCGCTGATAAGGTCGGTCATGTGTACATCTTTTACATCAAAACCAGCCAGGTAGAGAGAATAGGCCATTTCACGGTCACCATTAACCCCTTTTTCGCGTATAATGGCAGCTTTGGCTTTTCGTTTTCCAGGTTCAGGCAGGCCGGATAATCCCAGTGATTCCAGTGTTCCTTCGTAACCAGGTGCAAACCTGTACTCAAGTTTTTGGTCCTTGTAATTTCTGTAGCGTGCTTCGGCCAGCATTTCACCACTCTGCTCCTTATCCAGCAGAAATGAAGACTTGTACCACACGTCGCGCAGGACGTTGATATCCAGCACCAGGTCCTCCCCTTTTCCCATAAAAGTCAAACTGCGCTGGTTGACAGGAGCACCCAAAACAGAATAAGAAACATCATGCTTTTCCAGTATTTCAGCCACAGCATCCATATTCGCAACCTGAATCACAACACCCGGGCTTTCACAGAAAAGAATTTTAATCAAATCGTTTTCTTCCTCAAAGGACGAAAGGTCTATCTCCAATCCCCCCTCATTATTTGCAAAACACATTTCCAGCAGCGTAGTAACAAGTCCGCCGGCTGAAATATCATGCCCTGCCAGCACGAGCCCTGCCCCAACAAGTTCCTGCACTGCATCAAAAGCATCTCCGAAATACCAGGGATCGATAACGGTGGGGGCTTCATCGCCCAACTGCTGAATGAGCTGAGCAAAGCTACTGCCACCCAGCTTAAAATCATCATACGAAAAGTCAATATGTATAATTTGCGTATTTACATCCGTATTCAGGACCGGTTCTACCACCTTGCGCACGTTGTAAACCTCAGCAACGGCACTCACAATAACAGTTCCCGGCGACAATATTTTTTGCCCGTCGGGATATTTCTGGGTCATGGACAGGGAGTCTTTGCCTGTGGGCACATTGATGCCCAGTTTGCAGACGAAGTCGCTGAGTGCTTCCACTGCTGTGTAGAGGCGGGCATCTTCGCCCGGGTTTTTGCAGGGCCACATCCAGTTGGCACTCAGGCTTACGCCTCCCAATCCATGGGTTAGTGGCGCCCAAACCAGGTTGGTCAGTGCTTCAGCAACTGACAAAACAGAGCCGGCAGCCGGATCTATAAGGCCCGCCACAGGTGCATGACCAATGGAGGTGGCTACCCCTTTTTTACCAAGATAATCAATGGAAGTAACACCGCAGTTGTTCAACGGCAATTGTATTTCTCCTGCGCACTGCTGCTTGGCAACCCTACCCGTAACGGAACGATCCACCTTATTGGTGAGCCAGTCTTTACAGGCTACTGATTCCATCTGCAATACCTTCTCTATGTATTCTTCAATTTTATCCGGGTTGTATTTGAGTGGAGCAAAAGGGGTTGTATCTGTTTCATCATTCATGATGGTTTTGGGGGCATTGCCAAACATATCGTCCAGCTTCAGGTCGATGGGTGCATTGCCTTTATCATCCATAAATTTCAGATGCATATCGCCGGTGGTCTCCCCTACCACATACATGGGTGCACGTTCACGTTCGGCCACCCGCCTCAGACTGTCAAGGTCTTTTTCGTGCATTACCAGTCCCATGCGTTCCTGCGACTCATTTCCCACGATCTCGCGGGCCGAGAGGGTTGGGTCACCAATAGGGAGTTTATCCAGATGAATGGTTCCTCCGGTAGCTTCCACCAGTTCTGACAAGCAGTTGAGATGGCCACCGGCACCATGATCATGCACCGAAATCACTGGATTTATATCTTGTTCTACCATGGCACGAATGGCATTCATGGCACGTTTTTGCATTTCAGGGTTGGAGCGTTGCACGGCGTTGAGTTCAATGGCATTGGCAAATTCGCCGGTAGCCACCGAAGAAACGGCTCCTCCTCCCATCCCAATGCGGTAATTATCTCCTCCCAGCACAACGACTTTGTCCCCTTTTACCGGGATATCTTTCAGGCTGTCTTCCTTGCGACCAAAGCCTATGCCTCCGGCAAGCATAATTACCTTGTCGTAGGCCCAGGTTTTCTGGTTTTCCGAATGTTCGAATGTAAGCACAGAGCCACAAATGAGGGGTTGCCCGAATTTATTGCCGAAGTCGCTGGCCCCGTTGGAAGCTTTGGTAAGAATTTGCTGTGGCGTTTGGTAGAGCCAGGGACGAGCCGGAATGTTTTCTTCCCAGTTTCTTCCTTCCCCGGTTCGTGGGTAGCTGGTCATATAGACAGCCGTACCTGCCAGTGGCAACGAACCTTTTCCTCCTGCCAGCCGGTCGCGTATCTCTCCGCCGGTACCCGTTGCAGCGCCATTGAAGGGCTCCACGGTAGTTGGAAAGTTATGCGTTTCGGCTTTGAGAGAAATAACACTCTCAAACTCTTTCTCTGAAAAAAAATCGGGTTTATCCTGAGTTAGGGGTGCAAACTGCACCGCGTAGGGGCCCTGTATAAAAGCTACATTATCTTTATACGCAGATATCAGATAGTTGGGGTTTACTTTAGAGGTCTTTTTGATGAGTTGAAACAAAGTGCTTTCTTTTTCTTCTCCATCAATAACGAAAACGCCATTAAAGATTTTATGGCGGCAATGTTCGGAATTAACCTGAGAAAAGCCAAAAACCTCACTATCGGAAAGTTTACGCCCAAGCCTTTTACTCAGTGAATCGAGGTAACTTATCTCTTCTGCACTAAGGGCAAGACCTTCCTTCCGATTATAGGCTTCTACATCGTCAATAAAAGCAATGTCATCAGGCTGAATATTGATAGTAAAAACATCCTGACCCAAAAGATGGTACATGGCCTGCAACATAGGGTCAAACTTTGCTTCAGGGCCATCGACTTTAAAAAATTCTTCAATGCGAACGACTCCCTCTAACCCCATATTCTGGGTTATCTCTGCGGCATTGGTGCTCCATGGAGTAACCATTTCGCGTCTCGGACCAATAAAATATCCCTCCAGTTCATTTTGCTCAATTATCTTTGCGCCGCTGAATAGCCATTCAAGCTTTGCAATGTCATTTTTGTGCAGCTGATGGCTTACATCAACCGCTAATACCTGGTGGGCGTTGCCGCCGAAAAAAAGAATCATGGGAAAGTTAATTTGGGTTTCGTACTGAATCAAATGATTGTGCAAAAATAACAATTTAAATGTTTGAGCAATTCAGAATAATAAAGTCTCTTTAAATCTGGTAGCTCTCATGGAATTAATCACAAACGTCTTTGGAAAACATTTTTTTTGAATAAAAAACAGTATATATACGTATTTTAAACAAAAACCTGCCTACCCTATTTCTGTGACAGATTTTTCACTTTCTCTTATCAACACACCATATTCCTCTACCAACCGCCAAACAGGCGTTTCAACTCATTTGCCACATGTGAAAAACACGCAATTACATAACTCTTTTTTAACATTTATTTGTTATTTTTTCCTTATTTTAGCACGCAGGAAACGTATGATTAACGAATTTTGCGACGCTTTTTAAGTTTTACAAAACAGAATACAACAAAATTTTTTCAATGTAAGAAGTTCGGGGAATTGCCTTTATCGATAAATGAATTTTATCCAATCCGCAGTTTTCTGATAAAAGTTTTGCTCACTGATTTTTTTTTTGCAAACCACGAATAAATTAAGCCAGAAAGAAAAACATCAATCATCCACCATTCACCAGACCAGAATTACGCACACTGAAAACATAAACCAGCCATGAAAAATGCTACTGTTGAAGCCCCGGTTAAAATAAAAAATGCACTTTTGGAAACATGGAGTGCAGATATTAATATTCGCGAATATTTCATTCAGTATGGTTCGCCGGCATACATTGTTTCCCAAAAGCAACTGGAACACAACGTAAACGAATTTTCACGTTTTACCAGAAACAGTGGTAACATCATGTTTCCTGTAAAGACCAATCCATCACTTGTAGTGCTGGAAGTATTGGCTGGGCTGGGCGTGGGAGCAGATTGCGCCAACCGGCAGGAGATTGACCTGGCATTGTTTGCAGGAATTCCTTATGAACGAATTTCTTACAATTGCCCTGTGCAGGATGTTTGTTTATCTACGAATCTTCTGAAACAAGGAGCAATCGTGGTTATGGACGACCCGGATGCTATCGTGAAAGTTCAGCAAAGATTAAAAGGGCGCTCTTTTCCCGGCCAATTGTGGCTAAGGGTAAATCCCGGGTCGGATATCCGGTATGAAAACACCAACGACAACCAGGAGCTCATGTCGCATGCAGCTTCCTCTTCCAAATTCGGAATTCCGGCGGAAGACCTTATTCCTTTCGTGAAAGAATTGAATATGCCGGTTTCCGGGCTTCATGTGCACGTAGGAACACAGATGGACAACATCACCAGCTTTGTCAACTCCATGAACGATATGCACCAGCTGGCGGAAGAGCTCATAGCCATGGGGCATGATACCCGGCACCTGGATGTGGGAGGCGGACTGGGGATCCCTTTTCAGGAGGGAGATAAATTTCCATCGCTTTCGCTCTGGGTGGAAGAAATGATTGCCTTAAAGAAGAAGGGGTTTCAATATTATGTAGAGCCGGGCCATGCATTGGTGGGAAATGCGGTGGCTTTGCTGACCAAGGTAGAAACAATCAAAAAATCGCGCAACAAAAGATGGCTCATTACAGATGTGGGCACTGATCAGCTGGCCAAAGTCACCCTGCTGCGCTGGCCACACCGCATTTTGGGTCCTGACGGAGAAAACCTTTCAGCAAAAGGGAATGACGCCATTGCCGGCCCCCTTTGCTTTGCCGGTGATATCTTACTTGATAATATTGATGCAGGTGAAATAAAACCAGGAGAACCTCTGCTCATTACCCATGCCGGGGCCTATACCTATTCGCTTTCCAACAGATTCAACGGCCGGCAGGCACCTGCCTGGATTCTCATCGATGAACAAGGGCACCAGAAAAAAATAAACAATGAGGGGCGTTATGACAATCCTCATCTTACCAATTATTTCTGGGATATGCGCAATGAAGCAGATCATGCAGAAACACTGAGTCCGGAAAAAATCAATGACCTAAGCTCTATCTATTTAACCCAGTGGGCAAAGGAAGACAGCTTTGAATACCTGCACATGGCCCAAACCGGCGAACGAAGCTATGAAGTAGATGTAATGACCCACTCCCGGGTCAGCTTTATTTCCATGCCTTTTGCCATCAGAATTTTTGGTGATGCGGTAATTGTTTCAGCCTTGCACCAGCTGAAAGCAGAAAAAAAAGAAGCCCCTATATGGGGAAGAAAGCTCAACCTCGATTGTTTTGGGCAGGTAAAAACCGGCACTCCTGTTCGTATCAGGATTTCCTTCAGCAATCCACTGAAAGAACTCAACGGGACCAACTCCATGATTGCAAGATTTGAAACAGAATGCTGGAACTGCACAGGAAATCTGGTGCTTAAGTTTTAGGGTTCCTTCATTGGCATCCAACAGCAGGAATCGGTAAAAAATCTGAAAAACTGAGGTTTAAACCCTCCTAACCCGAAATAAGTTGTTATTTTTAGGCTTTCCAAAAAGGCCAAACCAATAGCAACAATATGAACTTCCTGAAATTCAATCTATTAATCGTCAGCCTGTGTTTTTTGCACGGGCTGATGCCTTTCAGTGCAACTGCAGGTCAACAATCGAACGATCAAAATTCTGTAAGGACTGATTATTCAGACCACAACCAGATGGGGCAAAGACTCAGGGAACTAACCCGGGCCTATCCCGCAATGACCAATCTCCAATCACTGGCCAGCACCAAAGGAGGCAAGGAGATCTGGCTTTTCACCATCGGGACGGGAGAAATTACCGAAAAACCCGCCATTGCCATTGTGGGCGGCATATCAGGTGACCACCTGCTGGGCAGTGAACTGGCGCTTCAGATGGCAGAACGATTACTTGCCAATTCAGGCCAGACAGCCATTAAAAACCTGATGGATTCCATGAGTTTTTACATATTTCCCGATATGTCGCCTGATGCCAGGGCACAATATTTCGCCCCGTTGCGATACGAGCGGTTGGGAAATGCCAATCCTGCTGATCTGGATCGCGACGGAAGAATCGGAGAAGACCCCTTCAATGATCTTAACAACGACGGGATGATTACCATGATGCGCATCAAAGACCCTACCGGTCAATGGATGAAACATCCCGAAGATGTGCGTGTGATGGTAAAAGCCCGACCCGAAAAAGGGGAAAGAGGCGAATACCTTCTTTTCAGTGAAGGTATTGACGAGGACAAAGACGGACAATTCAATGAAGATGGGGAAGAAGGAGTGATTTTCAACCGCAACTTTACTTTTAAATATCCTCATTTTACCCGGGGAGCCGGCGAACATGCGGTATCAGAAATTGAGACAAGGGCTATTGCCGATTTTCTTTATGAAGCGAAAAATGTTTTTGCCGTCATCAGTTTCGGAGAAGCCAACAATCTTACCGACCCTATAAGCTTTAATCAAGCTGAAGCCAATGCCCGTATACAGACCGGCTGGCAAAAAAGCGATGTGCAAATCAATGAGCATGTCAGCCGAATTTACAAGCAACATTTAGGAGATGAAGCGCCAAAAGCGTCGAAGGGTAGTGACGGAGACTTTTTCCAGTGGGCCTATTACCACTATGGAAGGTTCAGTTTCTCAACACCGGGATGGACAGTCCCTTCGGGAGAAAAAACCGGTTCTGATGAGATCAAAAGCGATGATCTGAACTTTTTGCGGTGGGCAGAAGATAAGGGGCTCGAAAATATTTTTGTCCCATGGCAAACCATCGGCGAACATCCTGACTTTCCGGGCCGCACAGTAGAAGTGGGAGGTATTGTACCATTTGCCATGAAAAACCCACCCTACAGTATGGCAGACACCATTGCAGAGAAACATTTTGCTTTTGTTGCTGAAGTGGCAGCACTTCGTCCCATCATAGACATCATAAACATTGAGACTGAAAGACTGGGAAGAAATCTGCATCGTATCACAGCCGACATCATAAACAAAGGAACTTTCCCCACTGCATCACAAACAGGAGAGAAGGTGCGGTGGGTGCAAAAATCTGTTTTGCGTCTGGAGACAAAGGAAGGTCAATCGATCCTCAGCGGAAAACCTGTTGACATTCTTGGCGCCATAGAAGGTCGCAGCTCAGTGCAGCGAAGCTGGCTTGTCAGGGGCAGCGGCACCGTTGTTATACGCGCAGGTGCCGAAGCATCGGGCATCAGGGAAGCAAAAATAGATTTGTAATACTGCTGTTTCCCTGACAAACTATTTTTTTTACTCTATCTGATTAAACCCGGTAAGCATGAACAAATTTCTATTTCTTATACCCTTTATAGCCATCATGGCATCGGCAACAGCCCAACAGCAGGATGGCCGTGCCGTAGAGAACTTCTTCAAAGCATCAGGAACACCCGTCAATCCCAAAGTGCAGGTCAGCTGGAATCGCTACTATACCAACGATGGGCTTTACGAAATTTATCAAAAGTTAGTGGCGGCCTATCCGGAGCTTATCAACCTGCAGTCTATCGGGAAAAGCTACGAAGGCAAAGAACTGTGGCTTCTTACTGTTTCCAACCTGCAAAACAAACCGCACACGGAAAAGCCTGCTTTCTGGATAGACGGAAACATACACGCCAACGAAATCCAGACGGCCGAAGTATCCCTCTATACGGCGTGGTACCTGGTAGAAAACTACGGACAAAACAAATTTATTACGGACTTGCTGGATGAGAAGGTTTTTTACATCATGCCGGTAATGAATCCCGATGGCCGTGACCATTATATGAATGAACCCAATACCTTCAGCACTCCGCGAAGCGGCACCATGACCCTGGATGACGATGGGGATGGCATTGCCGGAGAAGACGGGTTTGACGATCTCAACGAAGATGGTCATATTACCCAGATGCGTCGTCGCACTCCCTTTGGACAATGGCGCACCGACCCCAATGATCCCCGGCGCATGGTGCAGGCCCGGCCCGGTGAGTTTGGAGAATGGGAGCTGCTGGGCTGGGAAGGCATTGACCGTGACGGAGATGGCCGGCTCAACGAAGATTCCGAAGCGGGAAGTTATGACCACAACCGCGACTGGGGCTGGAACTGGCAGCCCGATTATGTGCAAAGGGGCGCCTACCTCTACCCTTTCTCTCTTCCTGAAACAAGGGCGGTACGTGATTTTGCCCTCAACCATCCCAATATTGCAGGGGTCATTACGCACCACAATACCGGCGGAATGCTCCTCAGGGGACCCGGTGCCGCTGAAGATACAAAATACTACCTGCGGGAAGATACCAGGGTGTATGATGCGCTGGGTGAAGTGGGTGAAAGAATCATTCCCGGCTACGACTACCTGGAGCTGCACAAAGACCTGTACACCGTTTATGGTGGACAAATCGACTGGTTCCATATGAAAAGAGGGGCATTTACTTTCACCTCCGAGATGTTTTCCAGATACTTCCTTTTCAATGAAAAACCCGAAGGATGGTCCTGGGGTTTTGGAGAGGAGTTTTTTGAATTTGACAAATACCTTTTATTCGAAGATGCTTTTGTCCCCTGGGAAGATTACGATCACCCGCAATTTGGAGAAATTCAGATTGGCGGATTCAAAAAGAATTTCATCAGGATCAACCCCGGATTTCTATTGGAGCAGGAATTACATCGCCTGACGGCATTCAGCCTCTTTTATGCCCATCACACCCCACACCTTGAAATTGCAGAACTAAGCGCAAGAGACATTGGTGATGGACTGCAGGAGGTCATTGCAGTGGTAGCCAATACCCGGCTTATCCCCACCCATGCAGGTATAGATTTGAAATTCAACATCGAACGCCCCAATTACATCCATCTTGAAGGGGGTAATGTGCTTGCAGGAATGCGGGTCATCAACCGCGACCTGAACCTGGTGGAAGAACAAAAGCTCAATCCTTCGGTGATAGAAGTGGACAATATTCCCGGAATGAGCACTGTCACTGTGAAATGGATTGTGGAAAGCAGCAGCAATATTTCCGTTAAGGTGGATAGCGCTAAGGGGGGTGTGATAAGAAAAGATTTGTAAAAAGTCCGGCTGCGGCTTCAGCCCGCTTCAGGACTAAAAGCATAAAACAATGAACCGAATTCTGATTACCCTTACCCTATTATTTTTCACGCTGCCGGCCCTGGCGCAGGAGCAGGATGGTCGTCCTGTGGAAAATTTCTTTAAGGCCTCGGGAACCCCGGTAAATCCCAAAGTACAAATCAGCTGGAATCGCTATCATACCAACGAAGGGTTGTATGATATTTACCGGCAATTGCTCGAAGCCCATCCTCAGCTGGTTACACTGGAGTCCATTGGCAAAAGTTATGAAGAACATGATTTATGGCTGCTCACCGTCACCAATCACAACAACAAGCCGCACCAGGAAAAACCTGCCTTCTGGATTGACGGAAACATTCATGCCAACGAAATTCAGGCAGCCGAGGTTTCCCTCTATACAGCCTGGTATCTGCTGGAGAAATACGGCTCCAATGATTTTATCACCCGGCTGCTGGACGAGAAAGTGTTTTATATTCTTCCGGTCATGAACCCCGACGGACGTGAATATTACATGAACCAGCCCAATACCTATAGCTCGCCACGCAGTGGAACCATGCCCCTTGACGATGACGGAGACGGAATAGCCGGCAGCGATGGTTTTGATGATTTGAACAACGACGGGCACATCACCCAGATGCGTCGTCGCACACCCTACGGTCAATGGCGGGAGGACCCGGAAGATCCACGCAGGATGATTCGTGCACGACCCGGTGAATTCGGGGAGTGGGATATCCTGGGATGGGAAGGGATAGATCGCGATGGCGACGGCCGTCTCAACCAGGATCGCGATGTGGGGTATTACGACCACAACCGCGACTGGGGCTGGAACTGGCAACCCGACTACGTTCAGCGGGGTTCTTACCATTACCCCTTCTCCCTGCCCGAAACAAGAGCCGTGCGAGATTTCGTAATTGCTCACCCCAACATTGGTGGTGCACTTACCCATCATAATACCGGAGGAATGTTTTTGCGCGGCCCCGGTGTGGAAGCGGATCTGCAGTACTTCCTCAGGGAAGACCTGAACATCTACGATGTGCTGGGCGAAAAAGGAGAAAAACTGGTGCCGGGATACCGTTACCTGGTAAGCTACAAAGACCTCTATACGGTGTATGGCGGACAAAGAGACTGGTTCCATATGATGCGGGGTGCATTTACCTTTACCATTGAGCTCTTTACACGGTACTTCCTGTTTAATGAAACACCCCAACGCGGGTTTGCACAGGCTGCCGATTTGTATGAATTCGACAAGTACCTGCTTTTTGAGGATGCCTTTGTTCCCTGGGAAGATTTCGACCATCCGCAGTTTGGAGAAATTCAGATAGGTGGTTTTAAAAAGAATTATGTCAGGATCAATCCCGGCTTTTTACTGGAACAGGAAGCCCATCGGGTAACCGCTTTCACCCTCTACCATGCTTACCATACGCCACAGCTGGATATCGTTGAGCTCACCAGCAAGCGCCTGCAACGTGGGGTGCATGAAATAACGGCAGTAATTGCCAACCAACGGCTCATCCCCACCCACTCCGGTGTGAACCTGAAATTTGGAATCGACCGCCCCAACCGCATCCATCTTGAAGGAACTGAAGTAATTTCGGGCATGATAGTGCACAACCCGGATTTACATGTGGTGGAAGAACAACAACAAAATCCATCTGTGATAGAAGTGGAAAACATACCCGGCATGAGCACCATTACCGTCCGCTGGCTGGTAAAAAGTGACAGAAACATCAGCATTAAAGTGGACAGTGTGAAGGGTGGGGTTGTTAGGAGGGAGATGTAATAATGACAACGCTAAATGTTGGAATTTTGGAACTCCAGATTTAGATAGGACTCATATTACATAGAGCATGATTTTATCATCCTGCTCTAAGTCTTTCATTTCTCGAATATTTAGCTGATGATGCTCTGGTAACTGATTATTTGTATTTTTTTTTGCAATGGATAGTCTCTTTATTTTAAGTTGTGTCGTCTCTAAATAAAAGATTTAATCCAACAATAAACCTATAATCCTTCATATTTAGCGAATAGAGGCCAATGTTGTGAGCTCTCATGCCTGTTTTCTAATCTCTTCTGCATTGATATTCCGATCTTTCCATAATCCTGCTGAGTTAAAAAAATCGTATTTAACTGAAATATTTTTCTTTTTTATTTGTTCCACTTCAACAAAATCAAGCTGCTTTATAAGCTGTATCAGGAAAGACATTTTGCTGCTATCTTTTATGTTAAGGATTAATTGTTCCATAATTTGATAGATGAATTAAAAATTTTATTTGAATATAGAACAGCACCGGATTAGCAATTCATTTTTTTAATATAACATAAGGTGTTTTAAACCATTTGATTGATTGCTAAAATGCTAATAGCAAAAGTACGAAAAAATCACTTAAGAAGGTAATCGCGGCGGACGCCTATTCTGCCATCTTAGGTATGTTGTTAGGCATTGTTCAGACTGACCAATCATTGTTGTATTACAATAAAGGCTATGCAAGGATAAGCGACACTGATCCTTACCTATCCCATATTATGGCAGACACCGAAAGCAGCCCTAAAAAAATTCAGAACTACTTCAGCGGTTTCGGGAAATGGAAACACTCCCCGAAAGGGGAAAACCGGTACTAATGGAAATAATTGGCACCCATATGAGAAGTTCTAAAACTAAACAGGTATATGTGGTGAAATTTACAATCACATCCTTTACAACATTGACGTTCTTATCAAGTCAGTAAATTCGTTTACCCGTTTGGGAAAGGGCTCGACCTGCCCCGGCATATGGCTTTTCCAGGGAGGAAAGGTCACAAACCATCAATCCTGCAAAACAAAGACCCCGGAAACAGCGCATACAAATTGCGCTTCCGGGGTCTTTCATTCATCTTACAGCATGATTAACAGCACTGCTGCAAAATCATTATGGAATTATGGTCTTTCCTGCTCATAAATGCCCTGAATCTGCGCTCCTGACAAAGCGGTGTTGTAGATTCTGACTTCATCCATCAAACCACGGAAGTATCCACCCCATGCCAGCGGTATGATTAGATCATTATCATAATTGGAGTCATCAGCAGCATATACATCGGTATCCCTGCCAAATACCAAAGCGTTTCCGGTCACTGGTAGGGCTGTACCTGGGGTATTGTCCCAAACCTGGGTTTCAGTTCCATCGATATAGAAAGTCATTACACCATCTGTAAAGGTTACAGCCAGGTGATACCACTCATTGAGGTTCAATGGAGGATCAGTATCTCTGTCATAAATACTTTCAGTTGTAGCAATGGTAAAGAAAGCCTTGTCGGCTGATTGCAGCTGGAATTTGTAACCATTCCAGGAGTGCAGGCCGATGAAACGATTATTCTCATGTGTTTCTGCTGCATTTACCCAAAGGGAAATGGAAATACTTGCAGGACTTAATGCCGCATTGTTGGGAATCGACACATGAGCACCTTCATTAAAGAACAAAGCCTGGCCTTCATTGCCATAGCGGTCAGTTGACCAAACCGGCAAACCACCGCCCCATGTATCTGCACCGCTTAACAGCGTGCCATGGAAACTATTTCCGGAAAAATCGTTAAGGGTAGTACCAGTGCCTTCATCAAAGGTCCAGTGCCCCACCAAAGCTTCAGGAGCAATGGGAACCACTTTTTTTGCTTCATAGGCTTCTATTGCCTGCTCAAGTGCTACAACCGCATTGTTCACCTGAACCTGGGTTGCTTCTGCATCAGTATAAACTGCCCTGGCAAGTTCTATTACCTCTTCCAGAGGGGCTTTGGAACCAGGAATATACTGCCCTTCGGCAGTTCCCTCGGTAGTGTTCTCAAGCAGGTCTTCTGCTTCCTGAATTTTTGCAGCAAGCTCTGTCTTGTCTACAGTAATGACATCATCATCGTCGTCGCTACATGCCGTAAAAGTTATCAGGGAGCCTGATATCAGCACAGCCATTAAAAATGTTAAAAACTTAAACTTTTTCATAGTTTTGGATTTAGGTTAAAAAAATAATAATTAAAGGGTTATTTGTTAATCATCTATTGCATTGTTGATATCCACCTCATTCTGGGGTATAAGAAAATACCTGTGGGTATCGTAATCAAAACTGGTATCGGAGAGTTTTTCTTCTGCGTAAACTCTTCCATAACGCATAAGATCGTAAAAGCGATGAAACTCAAAACCAAGCTCCACTCTTCTTTCTTTTCTGATAATCTCCCTGAGCTGGGTCTGAGAATTTATGGTAATATCGGACAACAGACCGGGGGGCACATTTCCAAACCCATCCAGGTCTTCATCGTGCAGGTAGCTTTCGCGTGCCCTTTGCCTTACCCTGTTAAGAGGTTCAAGAGCTTCATCAGGCCGGTTGGTCTCATTGAGTGCTTCTGCCTTTATGAGCAGAATTTCAGCATATCTCATAAAAACATAATTCAGTTCACCATCTCCCTTTGTACCTGCCGGAATCTCGCTAAGAGGCTGAAGATGTTTTTTCTGAATAAACCCGGTAGGAGACCAGGCCGGATCAAAATCATTTCCGTTTATCCAGGGCATACCCTCACGTCCAAGGGTGTAGTCGAGTCTTGGGTCAGCAATTCCCTCATCGTTTTTTTCAAATGTATCAACAAAATCCTGGGTGGGAACATTGAAAAAGTAGCCGTTTTCAAGTTGTGGGGCAAACCATTGGTTCAAAACATTGCCTTGAAAGGGGTCCTGTCCGTTGATATGTTGTATTTCGAAAACCGACTCCACATTGTTCTGGTGGTCAACCCTGAAATTGTGGCTGTATATGTCCACCAGGCCATAGAGACCGGTTTGATCCAACTCACTAATGGCATCAAGGGCATCATTGTATTTTTGCTGAAACAGGTACACCTTGGAAAGCAAACCCAGGGCAGCGCCTTTGGTAGCTCTCCCTGCAGGCTGGGATTCAGGCAATTTCTCCACGGCATGGCGGAGGTCTGTTTCAATTTGCTCATAAATGGCAGCTACGGAAGAAACCGGCACATGCAATTCGCTGGCAGAGAGAGCAGGTTCTGTTTTGAGAGGAATCTCACCAAAAATATTCACAAGATGGAAATAATAGTAAGCCCTCAGGAAGGAGGCTTCAGCAACCACCTGCTCTTTTACACTTTGAGATACATTGGGGCCCAGGCGATGCATTACATCATTGGCCCTGGAAACCCCTTCGTAGTAACGTTGCCATATATACTCAAGGTAACCGTTGTCGCGCGTATAGGTGAACTGGCCGATAAACTCAATTTCGCTCTGGTCTCCCGGGTTTCCGCCTTTTATGGCATCATCAGAGGCAACATCGCCAAACACCCAGAGGGCATTGCGGATATTGGTGAAACCCAGAGGCTGATAGGCCCCGGTAAGAGCAAGCATTGCATGTTCATTGGTTTTGTAAAAAGTAGCGCTGGTATAAATACCCTGCAGATCCTCGTCAAGAAAATCGGCGCAGGCAACCAGTGAAAACAGCAGGCTTATCAGGATTAATTTTTTCATCATTCTCATTTTTTGTGTTCTTTTTAACTGTAGTCAACCATAAAACTGCCGGTAAAAATCATCAGAAAGAAATCTGAACACCGACATTAAAGGATACCGCAAGCGGGTAAGTACCCCAGTCAATTCCTGCAGCCGCGTCACCTTCAGCCTGAGAGTTATTGCTGGTAGTCATTTCAGGATCAAGCCCGGGGTATTTAGTGAATGTGAGCAGATTATGTGCAATAAAGAAAATTCTGGCATCACGCATCCCCATCCGGCTATACAGCCTTTCGGGCAGGGTATAACCTACCTGCAGGTTTTTCAATCGAAGGAATGAGCCATCCTCCAGGAAACGGGTTGAAGGCCTGGTATTGTTTCCCTTTGCACTCCATGAAGCCCTGGGCTGGGTGTTGCTGGTGCCTTCTCCGGTCCAGTGTTCATCATAATATCTCATGGTAAGGTTGAAAGGCCTGTAAAAACCTTCTATATCGGTGGCTACCTGGTAGTATATTTTATGGCCGAAGGCCCCATGCCA
>RECE01000075.1 GCA_007694165.1 Bacteroidota bacterium | reverse complement strand
CCTCTTAAAGGATGGATTGAACTGGATAAGTGGCTCAGGAATGTATTCATCCTTACGGAAGGCTTCATCTACGACAAGATTAATCCTTTTATCCCTGATAATATTGAAGCTTTTCAGGTATTCTTTATAATCGGCAATAATCTGTTTGTGAACTTCGAATGCTTGCATGTTTGATTTAATTTACCCCCTTGTGAATATAGACTAATGGCCTCATAAAGCAGAAAGGCCCCTCAACCAAAATCACTGCAATTTATAAAAAATTAATCAATACAAGCAGGTTATCTATAAATATTTTGATTCAATCTGATTATAAGCACAAAAATTGAAGTTTATAACAATCATGATAAAAATATCTATGACCCCCAAAAAACACAAAACAAGTTTTGCCTCAAGCATAAAACTCCACCCGAATTCCCTCCACCCCTTCCGGCACCCCCAGGTATTCGAAAATAACCACCAGCCAAAGGGAAAGGAATTTGCGGTGGTGATCATCCCAGCCTTTTAAGCGAAGGGCAGCCTGCAGGCCGGGTGTGTCGTAGATTAGCTTTTTGAAGCTTTCCGAACTTCATTCCGAACCTCTTTCCGAACTTATACCGAACCTATACGAACTTGCAATTAACATCAAACTTACACCGAACTACTTTCCAACCCCTGTATGAAACCTCCACACACAGAAAAGGATTGGAAGCTTTGCTTTCAATCCTTTTGTTTTTAGGGGGTGCTTATTAATTCAGAAGCTTCCGGTGTTATGACTACTTTATAGCTCTGTTCTTTTTCCAAGCTGCAATATCCTTATTAAATTCATGAATGTCTCGCGCCAAACCTTTATCGACTGATTTTAAGGATTTTTTGGCTCGTTCCATCATTTCATCATTGGTTATATTGAAAAAACCAGTTTCGCTTTTTTCGCTTTCTACCATACTGTAAACCAATCGAATGAATCGTTCATCGGCATGATTTATAAAGTCTAATATCTCTTCTTTTAGCTGATGTGTATTCATAACAGATGCTTTTAGTCACTATTACAAAGGTACGAATTTTTGATCTCATGTGCTCATATAGTTAAGGATGAGCAAAGCGACTGGTAAATGCTACGAACCCGCAATTCATACCGAACTTCTTTCCGAACCCAACATGGATCCGCCTCATCAACGAACCCATCACCGAACCTATCACCGAACTTATCATGAATCAGATATTACAATACTTCCCGGTAACCAGATGACTATGTGTAAGGAATTTGTAGTGGTGCCCATCCAGGCATTTTTTGGTACAGCAACTGGAATCTTACGGTTGCTGTGCAAGCTGGAAGTTCCTGACCCCCGCCAGGAACTGGAAACTTGCGGAGCAATTTCCAGCTTCCGGGAATTAATCAAATAGTTCAGACAGAGAGATAACGAAGGGCTATCTATCTGTCTGAAAACATCTAAATTCACCCCATGTAAACATCTTTGATGAAGACTTTACCTTATTCAACATTGTTAATCAATATCTCTGACGCAACGAACGGAGAAACCGAAACCATTACTGCCGGTGTAGCGGGCCACACTGCTTTCGTTGTTGTGCAAGAACCGGTCCCAGGCTCGGGTAGTAGTGTACCCGGTAGAAGACCACCAATAGGCTAAGATACCCAGGCTATGGAAAAAAGCAGAGGTACTGCGGTGGCCACCCGGAAGGGCTGAAAACCCAAACTCATCCGTGCCATAATGGGTGCTGTGCGAATTCCAACGCGGGTGCTCCGATGTGGCGCAATCGCCACCCAGAGGGGACGATACCTGCCGGCAGGATTTTAAGGCGTTGCCTTCATTTGTGCCGCGCCTACCCGTCGTTGTATTATCATAAGGGAATTGGGTTTCACAATTCGCATTACCGAGTTGATAACAAATATATTGTTCCAGTTGTGTCCACTCATCATGACTGGGCACATGCCACCCTGTGGGGCACAAACCATTGCTGTTATTTACTGCATGCCAGTTGTATAAGGCTCCGTAACTGTCTTTCCATGTAATATCATTATCGTACCATGCATAAGCTCCAGTGGTATTGTTTTGCCATGATGCATTGTTTGTGCCAGGATATTCAATAGGTATCCCGTTTCGGTATTTGGTGGTTTTCAGGTTCTCTGCGAACCACTCCTGATTGCCGATAATGACGGTGGTGTATACATTGCCGTCGATATCGATGACAGGACCGGGCTCGACAGGAACCTGGGAAGCAAGTCCGCTGTTGGGATTCCAGATTTCATTTTTATCCTGGGTTTGCACCTGTCCATTGAGATCAAAATCTGCTGCAAGATACCCCCCCTGCCCGGATTGAGGAGTCCAGACTCCATTTTTATCTTGTGTCTGAACTTGTCCGTTACCATCACCGTCACCTCCTATCATTCCATAAAACTCATCTTTAAGCTGCCTGAGTGCCTTGTGATGACCCTTTCTTGCTGAGTTGCTAAAAGCCTTGTCACTACCCCTTGTAAAATCCCAGCGGTATACTCCCCTGGTTTCTTTCAATTCATCAGAAGACATGATTGCCAAATGATTCCGGTGATAAACAACGACGTAAAGATTGAACTGGTAACTTACACTAAAGGTTGGTGGCAGACCATCGGTACCTACAACTGAACCATCACTAAGCAATAATGCAGCCTGTCGATCCACAACAGTATTGTTGTAAGCCAATTCCGGTGCAGGTGCATCGCGCAACTCCAGCAGCACCCAATCTACCACATCATCGGTGGGCATTTCAATGGTTTCATTACCCAAATAATACCAGACAGGTTCAGGATTTCCAAAGTAAGGCAGCGTTGGCGCAAAGGGCTGGGATGACGGGAGTAAATCCATGTCGCTCAATTGTGTGTGCATAAATGGGCTGTCACCCGATATATGAGCTCCTTCCAGAATCAGCGTAATCTCGAGGGTAATTCCGTTTTTAGTTTCGGAATAGCTGTTTGTCAACTCCTGCGCGTGCAGGTTAATGGCCATAAATACTAAAATGGCACAAAGGGATTGGGCGTAGCGTTTGGTTTTCATAATTCACTGGCTTTTTGATTGATACTCAAGTTAATTGCTGTGATTTTTAATTCTAATCTAATGATTTTAATATCAGAGAGCCTGCCTAGGCCCTGTCTAATATTCAATCAGCAGAAGTTTTTTTACGAAGTATGTAAATATGCATACGTATCAATTGCATCCGGCGCAATTGAAAATATCATCAAAATGGAGGTAGGGGTAAAACAAACGGATAGAAGGTCTAAAATCCGTTAATAACTTGCTAAAATAACAAATTAACGAATACCAA
>RECE01000254.1 GCA_007694165.1 Bacteroidota bacterium | reverse complement strand
TTTTGGGGAGTGTATGTAAACCAACGTGTTGTTATCTGCGGTAGCCCATTTTTTGTGCAATGGGTCAACCATCCTAATTTTTCATGTGTAGCAACTTTTATTTTTAATTATTGCATCGCAGTTGAAATACTATTTCCATTAGCCCCAAGTTATGCATGTATAAAACATATAAAATTTGAGATTTCTCATGCTGCGCATTCGAAATGACAGACACTTGCTGTGTGGTAGGGAGAAGAAAAGGGGCGCGAAGCGCCCCTTTTCTTCTCCCTCATCTATCCAGGCGAACCTGTCATTTCGAATCCGCTTGCGGGTGAGAAATCTCCCCTTTTCTTCTCCCTCATCTATCCAGGCGAACCTGTCATTTCGAATCCGCTTGCGGGTGAGACCACGAAGTAGCAGCGAAGCTAAATCTCAAAAAATTACCGGACACCACTGATAACAAATATCAATAAAAAAAGGCTCCGGGTTTCCAGAGCCTTTTTTATTGGGAATATTTTTGGGGAGTGTATGTAAACCAACGTGTTGTTATCTGCGGTAGCCCATTTTTTGCAGTACCTCATCACTCAGGTCATGGCGCACATCAGAATAAATCATGTTGCCACCGCCGGCTTTGTCAAATATAATGGCATAATTTCCACGTGTGGCAATTTCCTCAATGGCATTGTAGATTTGGTCCTGAAGGGGTTTAACAAGTTGTTCCCGTTGCTTGAAAAGATCTCCCTCACGGCCAAATCTTCTCATTTGCAATTCCTTGGCTTCACGCTCTTTGCCAATAATCTGTTCTTCACGCTGGCGGCGCATCTCTTCGGGCAGCAAAACAGATTCTGCCTGGTAGTCGCGGTACATGCGATCAATCTCGGCAAACTTTGTTTCAATCTCGCTTTGCCACCGTTCTGAGAGCTGATTCAACTCCATTTGAGCAGCCTGGTATTCGGGAATATTTTCAAGGATATATTCCGTATCTACGTAGGCAAAACGCTGCCCCAGCACCGAGAATACACTTAGAAAGGTAATGATAGAAACGAATGCTAATTTTTTCATAATATCCTCCTGTTATTTATATTTTTAAATCAGCTGATTGTTATGCAATTTTCGTGCCTTCCCTGCAATATGTTTTTTATAATAAGGGCAGGTTAGTCAATTGACTGACCGATACTAAAGTGGAATCTTCCTTTGTTGTCGCCGGCTCTTTGGGTTTCATCAAAACCGTATCCCCAGTCAAGACCCAGCAAACCAAACATGGGCAGGAATATGCGCACACCAAAACCGGCAGAGCGTTTCAGATCGTATGGGTTATAATCCTGGAAACTACCCCATGCATTACCCGCTTCGGCAAAAACCAGGGCGTAAATAGTAGCCATGGGATTCAGCGATACGGGGTATCTCAGCTCTGCTGTAAACTTATTGAATACATTACCACCAATGGGGCGATTATTCTGGTTCATGGGGGTAAGAGAGTGGTCGGCATACCCTCTCATGGCAATGATTTCACGTCCGTCAATTTCCCATCCTGATAAACCACTACCCCCCAGGTAAAATCTTTCGAAGGGTGATACTCCGATGTCTTTGTTATAAAAGCCCAGGAATCCCATTCGTGTGCGGGTACTCAGGATAAGGTTACCCCAGATACTGGTGTACCAGCTGGTATTGAATTTCCACTTATGGTATTCCAGCCATTTGTATTTTTCTTCATCAGATGCCTGAGCGAAGTCCGTGTCGCTAAACATGGAGAAGGGAGGAGTTAATTGTAAGCCGATGGATACTTCAGATCCCCGCCTTGGGAAAAGGGGAGCATCTATTGAGTTTCTTCCAAATTCCACTCCATAGCTAAAGTTGTTTGCGTTTCCATCGTCAATAACAAAACTCAATCCTGCTACCGTGCTCAGGTTTTTGATTTCATAGCGCTGGTAGCTGAGGGTTTGCCTGAGGTAGAAAAAGTCATCGGGCACCTGTAATCTTCTGGCCAGCCCGATAGAGGTACCAATAATACTGTAATACCCGTGTTGTTCGCTTGCCCTGGGGTACTGGTTTCTCTGTGTAGTCTGGAAAACAGAAACACTGAAGGCGTTGGGTTTTTTCCCTCCCAGCCAGGGTTCCATAAACGACATGCTGTATGAAACATAACCACGGCCATAGGTTTGACCTCTGAGGGTTAGTTTTTGTCCGTCGCCACTGGGTAATGGACGCCATGCATCTTTTTTGAAGAAGTTGCGGGTAGAGAAGTTGTTAAAAGACAATCCCAGTGTACCGATAATTCGGCCTGCACCCCATCCACCCGAGAGCTCAATCTGGTCAGAGGAGGTCTCTTCTACTATGTAAGTGAGGTCAACTGTTCCGTCAGCAGGGTTGGGGGTAGGAATAACGTCAATTTTTTCCTGGTTGAAATAGCCCAGCTGGATAATGTCGCGCTGGCTTCTGATGATATCGCTGCGGCTAAAGAGCATTCCCGGGCGGGTTCTGATTTCGCGCAATACCACATGATCGTTGGTTTTGGAATTCCCACTGATGCTTACACGGTTGATTTCTGCCTGTTGCCCTTCGTAAATTCTCAGTTCAAGGTCGATGGAGTCGTTGCTCACATTTACTTCAATGGGGGTGATGTTGAAAAACAAATATCCGTCGTCCAGGTAAAGCGAGCTTACATCGATGCCCTCCATGTTCATGAATAGATTTCTATCCAGCAGCTTTTGATTGTATATGTCTCCTTTTCTAATTGCCAGAACTTCGGAAAGGATTTCGTCGGAGTAAACGGTGTTTCCTACCCAGCTGATATCGCGAAAATAGTAGGTGGGGCCTTCATCAATAAAGAGTTCAATTTTGATGCGGTTTTCTTCCACAAAATACATTGTATCACGCAAAATGACAGCATCTCTTTTTCCCAGCTCGTTGTATCGGTCGATGATGTTTTGCTGATCTTCCTTGAAGTCTTCCCTGATGAGTTTGGAGGAATTAAAAACAAACCGGAGGCTTCTTTCCCTGGTGTTTTTCATCAACCTCTTGATTTGCCTGTCGCTGAGCTCCTCATTTCCGTGTACTATCACTTCCCGGATACGGGTTCTTTCTCCGCGGTCTACATCAAATTCAAGCACAAGACTGTTGCTTCTGAGGGTATCCGGCATCTGGGTAATGTTTACCTCAGGCTTGAGGTATCCTTTTTCAATATAATATTCCTTGATGATGTTGGATGCACGGAAAAGCATATTTTCAGTAACTACATCGCCCCTGATGAGATTAAGAGATTCTGTAAGTTTGGTTACATCCGATCTGCGGGCTCCGGTAAATTCAAACCTTGAGAGCCGAGGGCGCTCCTTGATGGCAATATCAAGAAAAATCTGGTTGTCCTGTATGGAGGTTACGCCAATGGAGACATCGGTAAACATACCTTGTTTCCATATGTTTTCGATGGCACGGGAAATGTCTTCACCAGGAACGATAATCTGATCTCCCACCCCAAGCTGGCTTACCATAATAATCACATTGTGATCCATGTGGCTTGCACCGGAAACGGTGATACCTCCTATCGTATATTCACGGGGATTGTTGTAGTCAATGTTTATCTGGCTTCCGGTTAGTACTGTTTGGGCTTTGGATACAGTTTGAGATAACAGGGTAAGGGCTAGAATTGCTAATAAAAGATGCTTTTTTGACATTATCAGGGTTGGTTTTTGATTGCAGAGTTTATTGTTTTTAAAAATATCGCTGGTGTTGTTTGTAATAGTTTGGATATGCAGTAATTTGATTTTTAGGTTTTCCCAAATCTTCTTTCTCTTCTTTGATAATCATGGATAGCCTGGTAAAAATGTTTTTTTCTGAAGTCGGGCCATAAAACAGGTGTAAAGTACAATTCGCTGTAGGCAATTTGCCACAACAGGAAATTGCTGATACGCAACTCGCCACTTGTTCTGATGAGCAGGTCAGGATCTGGTGTGCCATTGGTTTGCAGAAAACGCTGAAACATTGCTTTGTCAATACTTTCAGGGTCCAGGTTGTTTTCTTTTACCTGGTGAGCTATCTGTTTTACAGCGTTGACAATTTCCCATTGTGAGCTGTAGCTCAATGCGATGAATACATTGAGGCGTGTGTTGTTTTTGGTTATTTCAATGGCATCCTGAAGTTCCTGGATACATTCCGGAGGTAGTGAGTCGATATCTCCAATGGCAGATAGCCTGACTCCTTTTTCGAGCAATTCCGGTGTTTCATTCTTGATGGCATTTACAAGTAAGCTCATCAGCGTATCCACCTCACATTTGGGCCTGCACCAGTTTTCTGTTGAAAAGGCGTAAAAGGTCAGGTTCTTTACTCCTAACTCTCCCGCGGCTTCCACGGTTTCCCTAACAGCCTGAATTCCATTCTCATGCCCGAACACCCTGTCTTTTCCCCTTTGTTTGGCCCATCGGCCATTTCCATCCATGATAATCGCTATATGTCTGGGCAGTTTGTTCTTATCAATATTATCCTTGAAATCCATTGTACGTTAGTCAATTGCTACTCCGAAAAAATAGGCACAAATTTCTTGAAATGTTTTAACAATTAAAAGAAAAAAGCCAAAGTTTATGAAAAATTAATTGTAAGCCGGACATCTGTGTCGGCTAAAGTCTTTTATTCTGATTGTCAATATAATACCTGCAAACGAATACCAGTCGTTGGTATTGGGATTGCCCCTTTGAAAGTTTACATTTTCACCCCGGTTTTCCAGGCTTCTGTCGTGCAATTCGATGGCCAGGCTATTGTTGCCAAAAACCTCCGGATCGGGATAAGTTGTGCTTACATCATCCAGATAATCCGTGCCGGTTCGTCTCATGCCCCATTCGAAAGTGCCGGTAAACTGGCGTGTAATATTGAACTTATAGCCTATTCCAAACAGAAAGTTGTGAGAAGTTAAAGAATAGGGTTTTCGGTCGGGATAAAGCTCTGAGCCTTGCCCTTCTGTATTGAGGGGTTTGAGGTTGTACCATTGTCCATCAATTTCTGCCTGTGGATTGAACCGGAAAAATCCTCCCCCTGCAAAGATATAGGGTGTAGAGGGTGTATCCAAATCACCAGGTGTGAACAATAAAAAGTTTACTTCTCCCTGCACACTGATTTCGAAAATGTTTGACCTGAAATGCAAGTTACGGTTTTCATTGTATTGTACTATTGCATCGCTTCCTGCAATATTGCCCCAGAAACCATTGACTCTTAAGGCAAGATTTTCATTGATGTTAAACCTGTACAAACCTCCGGCCCCGATACGGGTCATGGCAAACTGTTTCGATGGGTTTAAATCACCAATATAGTAGGACCCTCCGAAAAAGAAGCCCAATTCATTTCTTTGCCCTTTGACACTGCTGGCAAATAATACCATCAAAAACAAAGGGCTGAGAAGGATGATTCTTTTTATGTTGTCGAATTTGTTTTCAGAGGTTACTGGCATGATTGAGGGTGTGCTTTTGCTGGAAAAAATTATTGAAACGAAGACCTTGTGTTATCATAGGTTTTTACGCAAAGAAAACGCAAACATTGCCTGATTATTATTGCTTGCATGTGGTATTCTTTGCCAGGCCAGTTTAAAAACGCAGCACACCGTATGGTCTTCTGAAGTCCGGGATTTTGTAATAAACGGTGATAAACCCAAACATGTATGCATCGGTATTGAAAGGGTTTCCTCTTTGTTGGCCCGGGGCTGTAACATTCTTCGATAGCTGATTGTTGGTTGGGTTGGCAAAGTATTCTGCCAGTGCCACTCTTGCCGGATCCTCAAAAATGATACTGTAAATGGCAGGGTCTACATAAGTAGTGCTAACATCATCAATATAATCTGTAAATGTTTTCCTGAATCCATACTGGAAACCAATAGAGATGTCTCTGTTGATTTGAATCATTGCCCCCAATCCAAAGGGAATGGCTATGGAGAAAGGAGAATATTGGTCCCGTGTTTCGAAAAATCCCTGTCCTTCTGTGCGCAGAGGTCTTAGGTTGTACCATCCGTCTGCGGGCAATTCTTCTGTGGGGATGTTGCCCGTATAGTTGGCCCCTTCAAAGTACCCCTGGGGGTTGAAATAGAAACCTCCAACACCTGCAAACAGGTATGCAGAGAGACCTAAACTGCCGGCAACTCTGGCTCCGGTGAGACTTCGGTAGCGGGCACCCTGCCTGTCCAGCCTGAGCAAATACACCTGAACCGTTGATGATAGCTCCAAAATAGGTGAGCGGAAATGAATATTGCGATTATTGCGAAAGGTCTCTTCAGTATATTTATCATCACCAGAAACATACCCAAAAGAAAGGTTACCGGTAATGCCAATATTCTGGAAAAGCATGTATCTGTATCCCAACATGAAGGCAGGCCTTACAGCAGAAAAGTCAAAATCCCTTATTCCCTGCGTGCCAATATCATCAGCACCTCCCAGATCCCCCATGAAACCTGAACCTCCCAACCCCACAATAAGGTGGTGTCGTTCACGGGTCCAGCGCTGCGAATAGGCGCTTTGGGTGAAGGTTACAATCAGGAACCAGGCGATTAATAAATACCTCATATATGCGGTTTTATGTAAATGTCAAAGTTAATCATTGTATTTGTAACGACGATGAACAATACACAATTGTTACAAGTTGCAAATTTAGTTAAAAATAGGAAAAGAGAAACTACATTCTATCTGATTAGGAATAATTTGCCATAACTAAGTTTTACAAGGCGCTAATTCCTTTTGTCAAAACCCCAGGCAAGTTTGTTTCTTATGGTTTTAAAAAAGTTCTTGTTTTCAAGGCTGATAAGGTTGGTTTTGAAGTGGGCCTTTTTGATGTAAAGGTCAAGCGGATTTTCCAGCGGTACCGACCTTGAGTCCATTACAATCAAATGACTCTTGATTCGTCCCTCTACCCTGAGTTTTATCAGCGAATTGTCTTTGATTACGATAGGGCGCACTGTAAGGTTGTGTGAAGCGATGGGTGTGATGATAAAGTTTTCAGAGTCGGGTGAGATGATAGGTCCACCGCAGCTGAGCGAATAGCCCGTTGAGCCGGTAGGGGTGGCCACCATCAACCCGTCAGCCCAGTAAGTGTTAAGGTAGTGCCCGTTTACATATGCACTGATGGAAATCATGGTGGTGTTGTCTCTTTTCAAAATGGTTAACTCATTTAGTGCATAAGGAAATGAGCCAAAGAGGTTTTCTTCTTTGGTCTCAAGCATGAGCAAAGAGCGTTGGTCGAGTCTGAAGTTTCTTTCTCTCAAGGCCTGAATGGACTCTTTCATGTCGTCGGTGGAAACCGAAGAAAGGAACCCGAGCCTTCCGGTGTTGATGCCCAGCACCGGAATACCTGAATTTCTTAAAAATGGCAGGGTGTCCAGTAATGTTCCGTCACCCCCTATGCTAATCATGCAAAAGCAGCTCGTGGGAAGGCCTTTGTGGTCATTATACAGCTCTACGGGTTTTTGGAAAACAATGCCGGTTTTCAAAAACTCATAAAATTTGCCATGAATATAAAACCGCTCTGTATCCGCTTCAAGAAGCCGAATCATGGTTTCAATTACAGGGAAGAAGTCAGGGCTGAATTTTCTGCCAAACAACGCTATTTGCATAAAAGTACGTTATAATAGCTCCAGTCGCCTGGAGTCGAGTTTCAGAAATGTAAACAGGAAGATAGTGAAGGCCCAGAGAGAAGAACCCCCGTAGCTGATCAATGGCAAAGGTATACCAATAACCGGAACCAGACCTATAGTCATGCCTATATTGACCAGAAAGTGAAAAAACATGATGGATACTAAGCTGTAGCCAAAAACCCTTGAAAACACTGATCTTTGCCTTTCTGCCAGCAAGATGAGCCGAACCATTAAAGTCAGAAACAACCCAATCAAAACGATGCTGCCCACAAATCCCCATTCCTCGCCCACAGTGCAAAAAATAAAGTCGGTGCCTTGCTCAGGAACAAAACTGAACTTGGTTTGGGTACCTTGCAGAAATCCTTTCCCTGTTAAGCCACCTGAACCGATAGCTATTTTGGATTGATGCAGGTTATAGCCGGCGCCTCTGAGATCTACCGTTTCGTCAATCAATACTGCGATACGCATTTTCTGGTGAGGCTGCAGTATTTCTTCATATGCATAATCTACCACATACACATAAGCGTTGATTAGCAACATGATGGCAAGCAACTGCCTTACTGACGAAGGCTTTTTTCGGAGAAAAAATGCAATGATCAAAGAAATACCTGTCAGGGCTCCGATGATGATAAATTCATTCATAAGCAAAGTAAGCACAAACAAAAATACCCCAAAGATTCCCAGGATAATGATCCATCCGGGCACAAATCCCTCACGGTAGAGAACAATAACAAATGCAGCAAACACCAGTGCTGTTCCGGTATCATTCTGTAGAAAAATCAGCAATACCGGAATGCTGAGAATCAATAGTGGCTTGAACAGATCTTTAAAGGTCCGGGACTTGGATTTGTTGTCGTAAATGATCCTTGCCAATGCCAGGGCAGTGGCATATTTGGCAAATTCGGCAGGCTGTATGGCTACCGGGCCAATGTGAAACCACGACTTGGAAGCATTTACTGTGGTGCCAAAGAATAATACCCCCACCAGCAGCACCATGACACTCCCAAATATTATATAGGCAAACGCAGGGAAAAACTTCATGTCGATGGTGAAAATGACTATTCCAATAAAAATGGCAGTGACAATCCAGACAAATTGCTTGCCATAGCTTTGGCTAAAGTCGAAAATGCTTCTGTGGTTTTCGTTGATTTCAGCCGAATATACATTTATCCAGCCAATTAAAATCAGGCAGAAAAACAGGAAGATGGTGATTTTATCGACATTTTTGAAAAAGTTAAATTGTGGCTTCATAGGTATTATCTATTATAAATCAAAATCAAAAAGCTGCATCCAGAATTCGTTGTTCAAACCAGGTGCGTTTTATCTCCCGGTTGATGTACTTTTCTATCATCAGGCTGGTGATGGGTGCTGCCCAGGTTGCCCCTCCCCCTGCATTTTCCACGATTACAGAAATGGCAATTGTGGGATGGTCAACGGGGGCAAAAGCGATAAAAGCGGAGTGGTTTTCTCCGTGAGGGTTCTGTACAGTACCTGTTTTTCCTGCCATGGTAATATCTGGCATACGCGAAAAACGTCCCGTACCAGACTCTATGGTTTCAAACATGGCCTGCGCCATAACTTCAAAATGGGCTGAATCTATGGTGGTTACGTTGCGTGTTAAGAATTCGGGATTCAGATTGTCGGGATGGCCAATGGCTTTTACAACGTGAGGTGTATAATAGTACCCCCTGTTGGCAACCGTAGCAGCGAGGTTGGCTAACTGCATGGGGGTAGTTCCGATTTCTCCCTGCCCGATGGCCAGGGAAATAACAGTCAGTGCACGCCAGCCACGCGGACCATAAATGCGATCATAATAATCTGCACTCCCGATTTGTCCGGGGAGCTCATGCGAAAGATCACTGTTGAAAGTAACCCCAAAACCCATGCTTACAATGTGATCGCGCCAGGTGGTGAGGGCTTGCTGCATGCTCCCAAATTTGGGCAACTCAATGGTATTTCTAAACTGGATACATGAAAAAGTATTGCAACTGTATTGTAAACCTGTAACTACATTAACTGGCTGTGGGTGCGAACGACATCTTACTGTGATCCCCCCGCTTCTGTAAAATCCCGGACATGAATATCTTGAATTAAGGTTGATGCCACCTTCCTGCAGTCCGATCAGGAAATTGGCTACCTTAAACACCGAACCCGGCGGATAACTTGCCATGAGCGCCCGGTTGAAGAGGGGCTTGAGTGTGTCGTTTTGCAGCATTCGGTAATTTTGCGACCGAACTCGTCCAACCAGCAGATTGGGGTCATAACCCGGCGAACTCACCAGGGCAAGGATCTCTCCTGTTGAGGGTTCTATGGCTACAATGCTGCCTCTTTTGTTTTTCATCAACTTTTCACCATATAGCTGAAGCTCCAAATCAAGCGATGCATATAAATCAGTGCCGGCCACTGCCAGGGTGTCGTACCTCCCATCCTGGAAGGACCCAATGTCGCGGTTGAGAGCATCTACCAGTATTATGCGGGTGCCTTTCTGACCCCGCAGAACCTCTTCATAATGTCTTTCTATACCCGAAATGCCAATATAATCGCCCGGTCGGTAATAAGGTTCCCGGGCAATATCAGCCGGGCCTGCCTCTCCAACATAACCGAAAGTGTGAGCAGCCACCGGGTGGGGGTATTTTCGCAGGGTTCGGGGTTGAACATAAAATCCCGGGTATTTGAAAAGTTTTTCCTGTAAAACGGCATAGGTGTTTTTGGATATTTGTCGCTCGAAAACAGATGCCCTGAAACGGGAGTAAACCCTCGCAGACTGAAGCCGGTTCACAAATTGCTCATGGGTTATACCCAGAAGTGTAATAAACTCAAGGGTATCCATCTGACGAACCTGGCCAGGAACTACCATGAGATCGTAATAAGGTTCATTAAATACTAACAAATCTCCATTGCGATCATAGATTAGCCCCCTGGCAGCATAATCTGTAATGATTCGCTGAATATTGCTGCTGGCGAAAATTTTATAGCGATGGTCAACTATCTGAATGTAAAACAACCGGGCCAGAAAAATCAAACCGACCAGAACAATAAAAAAAATGATGAAGTTTTTTCTTCTTGAACTTATTTCTGAACTTTGATGTGGGTTTTGCATAGGGTTTAGACCGAAGTCTGTTATTTGCCTTTTGATGGTGAATAAAGTCTGTCCGGGACAAAATGTAAGCCGAATCCTTTGCTGGTCTGTCTTGTGGACAATTCTAACAGAACGCAAATTTAATGAATTTCTGATTTTTTTCAGCTAAAACATTCAGACTCTCAACAATTTTGCTAATTTAGATGACTGAGCGATGCTGGATGCTTTAATGGCATCAAAACCATTTGGAATCAAAACACAAAAACCTTTAAATTATGAGCAAAATAGTTGTATTAGGAACCGGCATGGTGGGAAAAGCCATTGCCATTGATTTGCATAAAAATCACAACGTCACCGCCGTTGACCTTGACGAGGCATCTCTTGCCTTTTTATCGGAAAAATACAATATTGAAACCCGGGCATTGAACCTGATGGATGAAGAGGCCATCAGGGCGGTTGTGGCAGACTGCGATTTGGTTGTTTCGGCTGTCCCTGGATTTATGGGCTATGATTTGGTACGCACAGTTATAGAGGCCAGGAAAAACATTGTAGATATCTCTTTTATGCCGGAAGATTTTATGGACCTCAATGCCCTGGCTGCCCGTAACGGCGTAACTGCCATAACCGACTGTGGGGTGGCTCCCGGGATGCCCAATCTTATTGCCGGATACTGGAATGAACTTATGGAAGTGGAAAGCTTTGAATACCAAGTGGGTGGATTGCCCAGGGTGAAAATTTACCCTTTCTATTATAAGGCTCCTTTCTCTCCTATAGATGTAGTGGAGGAATATATCCGCCCCGCCAGGTATATTGAAAAAGGGCAAAAAATGACCAAACCTGCTATGAGCGAACCCGAACTCATGTTTTTTGAAAAGGTGGGTACCCTGGAAGCATTCTATACTGACGGCCTTCGTTCGTTGCTCAATAATCTTCCTCATATCCCCAATATGAAAGAGAAAACCCTCAGGTATCCCGGACATATTCACCTGATCCAGGCTTTGAAAACAGCTGGATTTTTTGAGAAAACTCCTATTACCATCAACAATACTGCCATTCGGCCCATTGACTTTACCAGCAAAATTCTTATCAACGACTGGAAGCTCAATCCTGATGAGGAGGAGTTTACTGTAATGCGTGTAACCCTCAAAGGACAACTGGAAGGGAAGCCCATTACGGTGAGATATGAACTCTATGACGAGTTTGAAAAAGAAGAACAACTATCATCTATGGCACGCACTACCGGTTATACTGCAACTGCACATGCAGAACTTATCCTGCAATCCCGCTTTAATGGAAAGGGTGTTTTCCCCCCCGAATTGGTGGGCATGGATCCCGATTGCTTTGATTTTGTTATGGAATACCTCAGAGAGAGAAACGTGAGGTACATGAAGACAGAGGAATAACAGGATAAGAAAATCATGCTTTTGCAGGGAAACCCTCGCACAAAGAATGAAAAGTGATTTTGTTTCCTGTAAAAGGCAGATGACCAGTATCCGCTGATCAAGGCTGATAACTATCCCCATTTCTCACCAAACCAGGCGCACGTGAAAACAAGATTCGATCCCCGCCAAAATTACCGGCAAACACTCAATGATATTGGGTATGTGACGCTGAAGGATGCCACGCAGACGGACTACGACCGTATCGGTTTTATGTCAGGGCTGGAAGTGCATCAGCAACTCAAAACACGGGAAAAGCTGTTTTGCCATTGTCCGGCGGCCCATTACCAGAAAGACGACGAATATGATGCGGAAGTGATACGCCATATGCGGCCTACCCTTAGTGAGCTGGGCGAATATGACGGTACCGCTTTGATGGAGTTTAAAACCCGCAAGGAAATCGTTTACCGGATAAAGAACGAAACCACCTGTACATACGAGGTGGATGATACTCCTCCCTTCCCTTTGAACCGGGAAGCATTGGAGATAGCCATTGAAATCAGCCTGCTGAAAAAACTCAATCTGGTAGGGGAAGTGCATATTACCCGCAAGCAATACCTGGATGGGAGTATTCCCACTGGTTTTCAGCGAACTGCCATCATTGGAGTGGAGGGAGAAATTGAACTTCCTCACAAAAAAATCAGACTGATACAGTTAAGTATTGAAGAGGATAGTTGCCGGGAAATCTCGGATGTAGGTCATACCCGGATTTATAAGACCGATCGGCTGGGCATGCCTTTGATAGAAACAGTAACCTATCCTGACATGGTCAATCCGCAGGAGGTAGCACAGGCATGTCAGTTCATACGGTTTCTTAACCGAAGTACGGGAAAGGTATTTACAGGAATTGGCGCCGCACGGCAGGATGTGAATGTGAGCTGTAGCGGCGGGACCAGGGTGGAAATCAAAGGGGTGTCGAAAATCCGCTATATTCCGGCCCTCACCCACAATGAAAGTTTTCGCCAGTGGGCACTGCTCAATATTCGCGACCTGCTGTTGAAGCGCATCAAAAAAACAGACCAGTGGCAGATTGTAAGCAAACAGCTGGATCCCGATTACCTGGAGCTCAAACCTCGCTTTGCCAGGCAAATCAGGGAGAATGGCTGGCATGTTTATGGGGTAGGGCTTCCGAAGTTTCAGGGAGTGTTATCTCATTTTACCCAGCCGGGGCAAGTGTTTGCCAATGAAATCAGCGATCGGCTGAAAGTTATCGCCTGTATCGAAAAGCCCAACATGGATCACAACGAATCCCTGAAGCCCATTCTTGGTGATGCTCAGTGGGCAGCAATCCGAAAGCAGCTTGCTGCCCGAAGCGAAGACGCCCTGCTGGTTTTCTGGGGCCCGGAAGAAGATATGGCTACCGCGCTTGAAACCATTGAAGAGCGATGCCGGATGGCAATGAAGGGGGTACCCAATGAAACAAGGAAAGCCCTGCCCGATGGTACAACCCTTTTTGAACGTGTGCTGCCCGGTGCCGACCGTATGTATCCCGACACCGATTCCGCACCCATCCCACTGGAGGATGATTACATTGAGTCTCTCAGAAAAAATATTCCGCATGAGGCTATTGATGCCTGGAAGCAAATGCAAAAATGGAAGATTCCCCGGGACACCTATGAGTACATTCTGAAGAAAAATCTCTATCCGCTGCTCGAAACACTCGTGGTTGAAATGAACGAAAACCCCGTGTTTGCTGGTACTCTTCTTGGACATAAGCTAAAGTACGTGGAGGGACAGTATACACCATCAGCCGAATTCAGGTTTGAACAGATTGCCGACCTGATAAGAATGATAAGAGCAAAAAAACTGGATATGGCCATTATCGACAGGCTGCTGCCTTTGGTTTACCAGCATCCCAAAATGGATTTTGAATCTTTGCTCATCAGTATGCGGTACAAGCCTGCCAGCAGAGAGGAGATACTGGAGGATTTACCCTTTTTGATGAAAAAATTCACTGCTTTTAAACGCAATACGGGTGAAGATACCCTTGCAAGATGGCTTATGGGACAGCTGCGTGTAAAGGCGCCCGGCAATATAAATCTGGCCGGGCTGAGGCAGACCATCGGAGAAAAAATCAAACAGGAATCCACCCGTAAAAAAGCAAAATAATGGCCGAAGACTATTTTCAGGGATATAAAAACAAGGCACTCGAAGTGCTGAAAAAATACAATGTACGTGTATGGGGAAAATGCCTGGTGGAGACATCCAGAGGGAAGTTTACCGGCACGGTGTTGCCCAGGGCTGAAAATGATGATGACAAACACATCGTGCTCAAAATTGATACCGGTTATAATGTTGGCATTGCTGTAGATACCATTCTGCAGATGAAAGAAACCGGCTACAAAAAGGCCAACTATAAAATTCCTGAAAAGGAGTTTCCATATACTCAAGGTTTGCCCAGGGTAAAGTTGATAGGAACCGGAGGAACCATTGCATCAAGGCTGGATTACCGAACGGGGGCTGTGATTCCGGCTTTCAGCCCGGGAGAATTGTATGGTGCAGTGCCCGAGCTTGCCGATATTTGTAACCTGACCACCGAAAAGGTCTTTGCTGTCTTCAGCGAAAATATGGGCCCGGAACAATACAAAAAACTCGCCATTGCTATCGGTAAGGAGATAGAAAGCGGAGTGCAGGGGATTGTTATTGGTCATGGTACCGATACCCTTCATCATACCGCTGCTGCTCTTACATTTATGATACAGAACCCCCCTGTTCCCATAGTACTTGTGGGCTCTCAACGCTCCAGCGACAGACCTTCATCGGATGCCGCCATGAATCTTATGCACGCATGTTATACTGCGGGCAACAGCGACATTGCAGAGGTGATGGTGTGTATGTTCGGGCCTACATCCGATGAGTATGGATTGTTGCACAGGGGCACACGCGTGCGCAAAATGCACTCATCTTACCGAAGTACCTTTCGCACCATTGGCGATACCCCTCTTGCCCGTGTTACACGCAACGGAGTAACTCCCATCAAAAAGGAATACAATCACCGCAGGGTGGACAACAAGGTTACGATTCTTCCTTATTTTGAAGAAAAAGTATCCATCGTGTATTATTACCCCAACATGCAGCCCGACATTATTGATTCGCTGGTGGACAATGGGTATAAGGGTATCGTTATAGCAGGTACCGGCCTGGGGCATGTGAATATTCCGCTCTATCCGTCGCTCAGACGCGCCTGTGAAAAAGGGGTGGCTGTATATATGACGGTGCAGACTTTATGGGGTTACGTACATATGTTTGTTTACGAAACAGGGCGTGAGCTCATGGCCCTGGGGGTGGTGCCGGCAGAAAACATGCTCCCCGAGGTTGCCTACATAAAGCTGGGCTGGGTGCTGGGACAAACCAACGATCCAGAAGAGGTAAAACGACTGATGCTGACCCCCATCAACGATGATATTACCCGCCGTGAGCCTTACAACGGGTACTTGATATATCAGGGAGGATTGCCCGAAGTAGAAGAGTTTATCAAGAAATTCAGGAAATAGGTTCTTTGGAAAACGTCAAGCCCAACAGTCTACCCCGCCTCTTCGCGGGGCAGCAATTGGCGTTTTCTTGC
>RECE01000137.1 GCA_007694165.1 Bacteroidota bacterium | reverse complement strand
AATATCGTAATATTACTTAGTATCAATTACGTGAAACCCTTATTGCACAACATTGAGTCTTTGATTATTTTTACTGCCACCAATTATAGAAAATATTCGACTAATCGTAATTTCCTTTTTTTAAATTATTTTGGCAAACCGAAAGTTCCGAATGCTTTTTAAATCCAACTTTAAATACATTCTCCTGACCGACGGAATTTGCAATTCAATACGACAACAATGAAACACATTATTATAAATACAGCAGTATTACTTGGATTTTTATTGATTACCATTGAGGTTTTTGCCCAGCCTCCTATGGGTACAAAGAGCAATATGAAGCTGAACTATCGCGGCTATATGCTGCAGAGTCACCGTTGGGAGGCAGGTTTTTCGGTAGGAGTGGCCAATTCTATGACGGATGTTGCCTCCAGTGAGGCCCAGACTCAGGCTTCTATGACTGATGTTTACTCCAGGGGCTTGTCGCCTGCATTGTCTTTATACAGCCGTTATCGCTTCAATGATATTTTCGGAGTCAGGGGTAATGTCAGTGCATTGATGCTGCGGGGCAATGATCGCTGGTCGCAGGATCTGGATGTGGTAAACAGAGGCAGATCCTTTACCAATACCATTTTTGAAACTGCGGCAGTAGGGGAGGTGTATATGCCCAGGAAAATGAAGAACATAAAAAGAGATTTAAGTCTCAACAGGATGGATATCTATCTTTTTGGCGGTATTTCGGCGTTTTATCACTCTCCCGAAGTAAAAGGCCCCATAATAGATGAGTACGATCGTAGTATCCTGGAAGCTGATAATATTTACAGCAATTTTCAAATGGGCTTGCCTGTAGGTGCAGGCATTCAGTGGTTGATATCCAACAGTTGGATTCTGGGGATGGATTTTAATTTCAGGTATACATTCTTCGACTACCTGGATGGTTTCAGAAGGCCATACAGCAACAGAAATGATTTTTTCTTCACCAGCAATATACATCTGGGTTTTGTCATCGACTCAAAAGCTTACAAAACAGGAAACTCTTCCTCCAGGCATGTTTTTACACGATAAACAGAAGTGTGGCATTTAAAATACCCGGAAACAGGGAGTTTCACTTCTGGTGAACTCTTCTGTTTCCGGGTATTGTGTTTCTTGCGAAAAAAAGAAGTCTTTTCTGCTATTCTTTGCAATCCCTGGCTTTCCATAAAACATCTGCCGCACCATTGTCCAGTGACAGTTTTCTTGCCAGAACAAAGAAGTAATCGGAAAGCCGGTTGATGTATTTGATAATGATATCAGCAATTTCTGCCTGTTCGGAAAGAGCAATGATGATTCTCTCTGCTCTTCGACAAATACAGCGGGCTACGTGCGCATAAGATGCCGTTATATGTCCGCCGGGCAGAATAAAGTTGTGCAAATCCGGAAGTGCTTCATTCATGGTGTCTATTTCCTTTTCCAGCAATGTTACATCGCTTTCTTGTAAACAGGGTAGCTGCATTACGGTTTTTGTTTCATCTTTGGCCAGCAAAGACTCAGCGATAAACAGATTTTCCTGAATCTGGAGCAACACATCTTTGTAATGTGGGTTGATGTCGTGGTCACGAATCAGGCCCACGAAAGAATTTAACTCATCTACTGTTCCATAGGCTTCGATTCTTATATGATGCTTAGGTACACGGGTGCCTCCTATGAGCGAAGTCTGGCCTTTGTCTCCCGTTTTGGTATATATTTTCCAGTTGTCCATTTTAGAAATAGTTTATGCAGTTTGCGCAGGTGTTATTTAATCGATTGTCTGTATTACTGTTTGCGATATCATTTGGAGGCCCTGTTTTTACCAATCCGGAGTGTTGATTATCTGTTTTAGTCTTCCTCATTTTGAGGGACCAGAACTTTTTTCGGTTTTTTGGGATTGGGATTAACGGTATCCGACTCAACTACTCCGTCAAGAAGGCGGATAACCCGATGCGCGTGCAAGGCGATATCTTCTTCATGGGTCACCACAATGATAGTGTTTCCGGCCAGATGAATATCGTTGAAAAGGGCCATGATCTCAATGGAGGTTTTGGAGTCCAGGTTCCCTGTTGGCTCATCAGCCAGGATGATAGAAGGGGTATTGACCAGGGCCCTTGCCACGGCAACCCTCTGTCGCTGACCGCCCGACAGTTCGTTGGGCTTGTGATCTACTCTGTCGGACAGCCCCACCTGATCCAGCACTTGCAGTGCCTTGCGGGTTCGGTCTGCTTTTCCTACTCCCGAATAAATCAGTGGCAATGCAACATTGTCAAGGGCAGTGGAGCGGGGTAAGAGGTTAAATGTCTGAAAAACAAAGCCGATTTCCTTGTTGCGGATTTCTGCCAGTTGATTATCAAACATCTTGCTTACGTCTTGCCCGTTGAGATAGTAACTGCCAGAAGTAGGACTGTCAAGGCAACCCAGAATGTTCATCAGGGTAGATTTACCGGAGCCCGAGGGGCCCATCAGCGCAACATATTCGTTTTTGTATATAGACAGCGATACTGAGCGCAATGCTCTTACTGTCTCTGTTCCTACTTTGTAGTGCTTGGTAAGAGCTTCCAGTCGAATGAGTTCCTGTTGCATGATTACAAATTACTTGATTATATATATATTGTTGTTTGCAGATGCCGAAGTTACGGATTTTGATAATATAAAGAAAACCATGAATCAGAATCTTAAACTGAAATGTTCTTTACTTAATGCAGGATTGAAAAAAACAAGCCCCATGAAAAACAGATCTGCTGTTACTGAAACCTGCCGGTGATTTTTAATCTCATTCCATGCCTCCCACATAGAGGGCGACCATCTGATATCATCGAAAATCATAACACCTTCTGTGTTTATATGTTTAACCAATAGTGAGAAATAGCTCAACACATCCTTCCCGTTGTGATTTCCATCCAGGTATATCATGTCCCATGGTAAGGTACCCACGGCCACATAAGGCAGTACATCAGAAAAAACTCCCCGGTGAAGATTTATATTGTTACAGTTTATATTGTTAAAAACACCATCAGCAATGTCAGCAATGGATTCCACTCCTTCAATGGTAGTAATGTTTCCATCTTTTACCGCTTTGCTTATGTAGGCAGTTGTTATTCCAAAGCTGGTGCCCATCTCAAGGATGTTTTTGCATTGAAAATAACCGGCTATGCGATGAAGCAACCTGGCGTATTTGGGAGGTTGCAACGAGTGTTTTGCAATCTGGCGGATACTTTTTGATGTAAAATCACTTTGCTTCCATGTCGTTCCATTACGTGTCCCGGCTCCGGGGTCTTTAAATGTGAGCATCTGCCGGTTTTTTATCAATCGTGCGCGTTGGAGCTCAATATCCTCAAAGATGCTTTTGTCCTGCCTGGCATAAAGACATTGGTCCATAAAGTTATACATAAACGGGCTATGCACTCCATGAAGATTCTTCGATGTTGCATACCATTTGATATAACTTTTCAGCATCTGCAGGTTATTCATTGGGTTTGCCTATTTATACTTTGTAACTGTTTATCTGTTAAGGATTCTGTAAGGTCTGGCAATTGTTTTTTGCCGTGCTAACGGCTTGTATCTCTGCATAAAGTGCTCAGATACACTTTGCAAATTTAGTTATATTTTGGGTGGACACATGTAAAAACTGCTCTGTTGAACAGATTAAATTGATATATTCTCAACCGTATTGTTTTAAAGGAACGTCGTGTTAACAAAAAAATGATAAGTTTCGGCATAAAATACCCTTGAAGTTTAATATTTTTTCATTAATTTGCAAAGTATTTCAAAAATATGAGGGATTATAATTTGCTCCATATGAAAAGGTGCGATGATTTGGAAATCATGTTGATACAAAAGCGAATTTTTATGGTGATTTTTTATCTCAGTATAACTATCGGGAAAAATAGATAATCAGTGAAGCCCGCCATGCTTAAAGATCTTTCTTGTGTAAAAATTCTCTCATGGCTTGTTTCAGAAATCAATAAACCAGTGAATTGTTAATTAAAATGCTGCGAAAATGAATAAAGTATTGCAGAGTATCGTTTTGGGATTGTTTGCGATGACTGTTTCCTTGCAGGCTCAGGTAACCGACACCGTTCGAATTGGACAACAAAACCTGATGTTGGCCGAAAAGTTGTACAACGAGGGCATTGAGTTTTTTGAAAAAGGCAGTTATGTTGATGCAATGCAAAAGTTCAACGATGCTATAAAAGAGCGCCCTGATTTTTTCCAGGCCTATTATAATCGTGGAGTGGTAAGGGCACAGATGAACAATCACCTTGGTGCCATGGAAGATTATAACAAGGTTTTGAAGGAAATGCCGGATTTCACCATGGCATTTTTTGCACGAGGTCGATCGCAGGAGGCATTAGGGAATCCGCATGAAGCCATAACGGATTTCTCCATGGCCTTATCGCAAAACAGCCGCATGTACCTGGCATATTATCACCGGGGAATTGTGCAGTTTCAACAGGGTTTGTATCAACAGGCTATAGATGATTTTTCTTCGGCCATCAATATCAGGGCTGATTTTGCCTATGCCTACAACGACAGGGGCAGTGCACACAGACTCAATGGAAATCCGCAGGCTGCACTTGCCGATTATCAGCAAGCTGTTTTTTTCGATAATTCCATGTACTTTGCTTTTAATAATATCGGAAGCTTGCGGATGGAGCTGGGAAATTACAATGAAGCCATTGAGTTTTTCACTACAGCCATAAGAATTAGCGGCACTTACACAAAGGCAATGGTAAATCGTGCCATAGCTTACAAGAACGCAGGAAGGACAGAGGATGCCCTCAACGATATCAACAGGGTAATAGAACTGGAGCCACAGAATTATACTGCCTTTACCGTGAGGGGAAACATTAAGTATACCATGGGCGATTTTGAGGGGGCAGCCAGCGACCATTCGCAGGCTATTTCTCTCAACCCGCAATATGGACCGGCTTTCCTCAACAGGGGTGTTGCCAGGGAGATGCTGCGTGATCCCAGGGGCGCCGCAGAAGACTGGACCAAAGCCGTGGAACTTGGACTTTCACGTGCAGGCGACTTTCTGGAATAACCAATAAAAAGAATGGCGGAAAACAGAGTGTGTATAAGTGAAAAAAATGTAAGTCATGGATAAAACAGTTAGTTGCAACATCACGGTTTCTGGCAAAGGGGTAATGAATTGCGGTATAATGTTAAAGGTAATTACGGGTGTTTTGCTTTTCACCCTTTTTCTTGGTGTTCCCCAGGCAACTTTTGCCCAGAACAAAGAATTCACCCGTTCCTACTTTCCCGATGATTCCCGGGGTTTGCGCGACGCCAGGCGAAATTTGCGCGAAGGAGACAAGCTCTACGAACAGGGGTGGGGCAATTTCGAAAATGCCCTGGAGTATTACCTGAAAGCTCATGCGTTCAATCCCGACAATGCTCTTCTCAATATGAGAATTGGAGAGTGCTATCTGTATACACCTTACAAGGAGCGGTCGGTTACGTTTCTTGAAAGAGCTGTGGAGTTGAATGTAGCATCGCTGGAAGTGTATTATCTGCTCGGACTGGCCTATCAGCAGAACTATGAATTTGATAAAGCTACCGACCAGTTTCGGTTTTACCGCCAGTCGCTCAGCCCGCAGGAAGCCATCCAGGAACGCGACCGTCTGGAAAGGAGAATGGCCGAATGCCGGCATGCCAAAGAAATGATCGCCAATCCGGTGAGGGTGTTTATTGATAATCTGGACAGCAGAATCAATACGGAATATGATGACTACAGCCCGCTGTTGTCGCCCGATGGCAATACCATGTATTTTACCAGCCGCCGCCCATTGGGGCGAAATCCAAGGCAAGACAGGGTAGACCACAAATATTTTGAGAATATCTATTATTCCCGCAAAAGTGGAGATTCCTGGATGGCTGCCCAGCCGCTGGAAGGAAGAATCAATACCAGAACCCATGAGGCCACTGCCGGAATTTCGCCCGAAGGTGAGACTTTGTATATTTATCGTGGTGATAAAGGGGGAGATCTCTTTTTCAGCCGAAAAGACAATGACAGCTGGGCAAAACCCCGCAGGCTTCCCAGGACGATAACTTCCCGCGGAAATCAGGAAACCAGTATTGCCTTTACTTCCGATGGTCGTCGGGTGTTCTTTATCAGCGACCGACCGGGTGGCTTTGGCGGTAAGGATATCTGGACGGCAACCCTCGATCAGAGAGGTCGATGGACAGAACCCACCAATCTGGGGTCAACCATTAATACTCCCTACGACGAAGAAAGCCTTTACCTGGCTCCCGATGATGTAACATTGTATTTTAGCTCTCAGGGGCATAATACCATGGGAGGGTTTGATATCTTTAAAACCCAATACCGCAACGGCAGATGGACACAGCCCGAAAATCTCGGACACCCCATTAATACACCGGGCGATGACCTGTTCTTTGTGCTTGCTCCCGATGGTAAAACAGCTTTCTACTCTACCATGAAGCCCGGAGGTTTTGGTGGAAGTGATATTTATCAGATTACATTCCTGGGACCCGAAAAAGAACTGGAATCCCCCGTTCAGCAGGATTTTATCGCCAGCATTGCCAGGCCTCTCAACCAAAACCTTATGGAGCAGCAGGTGGAAGTGCCCACTGTTCCCATGACACTTTTGAGGGGACGTATTATGGATGATAAAACTGCAGAACCACTGCAGGCTACCCTTGAATTGTTTGACAATGAAACAGAAGAGTTGCTGGCACAGTTTAACTCCAATCCTGAATCAGGTGAGTACGTTATTTCTCTCCCCGCAGGGAAAAACTATGCCATTGCTGTTCAGGCCGAGGACTATCTGTTCCACAGCGAGAATATCAATATCAGTGAGGCTTCGGTATCACGTGAGATTATCAACGATATAAGACTGAAAAAAGTGGAAGTAGGGGAGAGTATTGTCCTGAACAATATTTTCTTTGATACCGGTGCCGCAAGACTCAGACCGGAATCTTATGCCGAGTTGGGTATTCTCTACAAGCTGTTGTTTGACAATCCATCACTTAAAATCGAGATTTCAGGCCATACAGACAATGTGGGCTCTGCTGCGGTAAATCAGCGGCTTTCCGGGCAAAGAGCACAGGCCGTGGTGGAATTCCTCATTGAGAGAGGTATTGACAGAGAACGCCTGACGTATAAAGGATATGGGTTTGATAGGCCGATTGCCCCCAACGATACTCCCGAAGGCAGGCAGATGAACCGAAGAACAGAATTTGAAATTGTAGATAAATAAAAAAAAGAGGCTGAAAAGCCTCTTTTTTTTATAATACAGTAATCTGACGTGGTGGCCTGGGTTTGGCTTCTTCTTTTTTGGGGATGCTAATGTGGAGTATCCCATCCTGGTAACGGGCATTGATTTTCTCCCCGTCAGCGCTTTCGGGCAGGCTGAATGATCGCTTGAATCTTCCATAGCCAAACTCTCTGCGCATAAATACGCCCTCTTTCTCTTCCTTATGACTATATTCTTTTTCGGAAGAAATGGTCAATAGATTCTTGTCCAGATCAATTTTAAAATCCTTTTTTCCCAGTCCGGGGGCTGCAACCTGAATTTGAAATCCATCGTTGTCTTCCAGAACATTGACAGCGGGCATGCTGAATGAGCTTTGGTCTTCGCTCAATCCGCTGTTGTAATCATCTCTGTTGAAGAATTCATTCCATAATGATGGCATCATTCTGCTTCTTAATGTTGGTAACATAATCGTATCCTCCTTATTTTTGGTTAAACATACTTTTTATTAAGCAACGATTGTTTTATACCCCGACTTTCAAACCATGTACCAACGATAAGACCATGCAAAAACGACACAAAAAAGCTCATGTAAGCGCCATAATGACATTTGTTAACGACTTGCAATGACAAAGTGGCGCTTTTAAACTTGCATTTAAGTGAAAATCCTGAAGAATTATTTCGTATTTTCGTAAACAAATTAACAGTAACTGATGTTACAAAATGCGTGTTAAGTCTAAATCAACATGCGTTAAACCCACTTAATAAAGATTATTTATCAGGTTTTGAATATCCGGTTTGACCGGTTTTTTTATGTAAAATCTTTACACTCATGAGTACAGGATTATTTCTGATTGTTTTATTGCTGGTGGCTGCCATTGCCCCATTTGTAAGAAAATACCTCGGGAACCATGCCGGCTGGGTATATGCCCTCTGGCCCTTTGCCGGTTTTTTGTATTATCTGAGCCTGCTGCCTGCTGTTAACCAGGGGCTGGTCATAACCGAAAGTTTTGAATGGATGCCCGCCCTGGGAATCCAATTCAGCTTTTATGTAGATGGATTCAGTATGCTTTTTAGCTTGCTGGTGCTGGGCATTGGTACATTTATCCTGGTATATGCGGGTTACTATATGCGCCCCTATCCCATGAAAGGTCGTTTCCTGGGATACCTGCTCCTGTTTATGACTGCCATGCAGGGCATTGTTGTTTCGGGCAACCTCATCACCATGTTCGTTTTCTGGGAGCTTACCAGTATCAGTTCTTACCTGCTTATCGGGTATTTTCATGAAAAACCCGAGGCCAGAGCTTCTGCCTTGCAGGCATTGCTTATTACCGGGTTTGGAGGACTGGCTTTGTTAGGGGGTTTTGTGTTGCTTGCCATTCCCTACGGAAGCTATGACCTGGCTTATATACTTTCCGAGCCTGATATCATCAAGGATAGCAACTTGTACCTCCCTGCGCTGATACTGATTCTCTTAGGAGCTTTTACCAAATCTGCCCAGTTCCCTTTCCATTTCTGGCTGCCCGGTGCCATGACCGCTCCTTCGCCCGTGAGCGCTTATCTTCACTCTGCCACCATGGTAAAAGCGGGTGTATTCCTGCTTGCCAGATTTAATCCCGTATTGGGAGGGACCGAGGTGTGGACCTACACCCTTACCATTGTTGGCGTTACCACCATGTTTGTGGGTGCCTGGATAAGTATTACCCAGGTGGATTTGAAAAAAATCCTTGCCTACACTACGGTCAGTGCCCTGGGGACACTGGTATTACTCATTGGTACCGGGACAGAATACGCCATCAATGCCGCCATCATTTTCCTGGTGGTTCATGCTTTGTACAAAGGAACCTTGTTTATGATGGCCGGTAACATTGAGAAGAAAACCGGAACGCGCGATATAAGAGAGCTGGGAGGATTGTTTAAGTACATGCCCTTTGCAGCTATTGTAATGATAATGGCCCTTGTTTCCATGGCCGGGGTTCCGCCCATGCTGGGTTTTCTGGGAAAAGAACTGATATACGAAGCCAGTGCAGCTGCTCCCAAAGCCCATTGGTTTATCCTTTCTCTTGGGTTTATGACCAACGTTATCCTGGTGTTTTTGGCTCTGAGGCTGGCCGTTGATATTTTTTGGGGGAAAGAGCCCAAATATTCTATCACCCCGGCTGAGCCTTCACTTCCATTGATTCTGGGCCCCTTGCTTCTGGTAATGGCGAGTTTCGTACTGGGGCTTTTCCCCACCACCATGGCCAACCCCTTAACATCCAAAGCCATCACCTCTATCAGTCCCTTGCATGATGCAATTGTACTGAAGCTATGGCACGGATTCAATCTCGTGTTGGGCCTCAGTGCGCTTACCCTGTTGAGTGGGTTTCTTGTTTTCCGGTTCAGACATACCTTGCTCCCCTCAATTGAGAATGTGAATGTCCGTTATTTCCGCAGGGAGTTTACACGATACTTCTTCCGCATGATAGATAGCTTCCTGGTGTTTACCAAGCTCAAGACAAAGACACTTCAGCACGGTTATCACCGGTTTTACCTGATGACGCTGTTTGTATTTGCTTCCATTCTGGTGTGGACCATGATTTGGAGAGCAGACCCCATTATGCTGGAGCTCAACTTTTCCGATATGCCGCTGAATCTCATTGCAGTAGTGATACTTATTATTGCTGCAACGCTTTCGGCAGTGGTGTCCAATTCACGGATTATAGCATTGATTTCCATGGGGGTCATTGGCTTCGGTATCACAATTATTTTTATTGCCTACAGCGGAGTGGATTTGGCCATTACCATGATCATGGTAGAAACCCTTTTGATCATCCTGGCCATGACCGTAGTCTACCATCTACCCAAATACCAGAATTTTTCTTCCACGGGTGCCCGCATGCGCGATGCCCTGGTGGCAACCCTGGTGGGTGCCTTCTTTATGGTGCTGGTGCTGCAGGCAGGAACTTCCACATTAGAAACGCCCATCAGCGAGTATTTCAAAGAAACAAGCTATACCCTGGCCTACGGCCGTAATATAGTGAATGTGATTCTGGTAGATTACAGGGCCCTGGATACCCTGGGAGAAATCACGGTGATTTCAATCGCAGCTTTGGGAATTTATGCAATGATGAAACTTGGAAAAAATAAAATCTAAACAATGGAATCAATTATTTTGCAAATTGCGGCCCGGCACATGAGGCCTCTGCTCATCGGGTTGTCGCTGATAGTGCTCTATCGCGGGCACAATGAGCCTGGCGGAGGGTTTATCGGAGGGCTGATGTTCGGGGCTGCCTATATTTTGTATGCCATGGCTTTTGGGGTTGTCAAAACACAAAAAAGTATTTTCTTCGATCCCATCAACCTTACTGCCCTGGGCCTTTTGATTGCCCTCATCAGTGGATTGCCGGCCATTATGCTGGGCGACATCTTTATGACGGGCGAATGGTATACTTTTTTTCAGGGCACCATGATGGAGTTAAAGCTTGGAACACCCCTGATTTTTGATGTGGGAGTGTATCTTGCTGTGGCAGGAATGCTCATGCTGGTTATGTTTTCAATAATGGAGGAATAATATATGCTTTTATTGCTTGCGATTCTTGTAGGTGTGTTATATGGAGCGGCAGTGTACCTGTTGCTGCGCAGAAACATCTTTAAACTGATCCTGGGACTGATTTTTCTGGGCCACGCCACCAACATGCTGTTGTTTGTAGCCGGGGGTCTTACCAGTGGCAGGCCGGCATTTTTAAGGGGTTTGGAGGATGAAGCTATTGGGATGTCAGACCCGTTGCCCCAGGCGCTGATTCTTACGGCCATTGTAATCGGGCTGGGGGTTACCGCTTTTGCCCTTACACTCGTATACCGCTTTTATAAAGTAACCCAAACTGTTGATTTCGACGAACTCTCTGAAAACGAATAATTATGATACTGGTATTACCTATTATATTGCCTTTGCTTTTTATGGTGGTGTTGATCTTCACCCGCCGCTGGCTCGCTTTTCAGCAGGGGTTCAGCATTTTTGCAAGCATCATGCTCACTTTTGTCAGCTTTTTGATCCTGATCGATGTGCAGCAAAACGGAATCCTCGCTATACAGCCCGGCTCATGGGATGCCCCGTACGGCATTACCCTGGTAGCCGACCTTTTCTCCGCTATCATGATGACCACTACCTCTTTCGTGGGCATTATCGTGATGATTTATTCTCCGGGCTTCATCGACAAGGAACGGCAAACCGCAGGGTATTACCCGCTGGTTTACGGTCTGCTCATGGGGGTGAACGGCGCTTTCATCACCGGTGACCTTTTCAATTTGTATGTTTGGTACGAAGTGATGCTCACTTCTTCCTTCGTTTTGATTGCCCTGGGAGGAAGTGCTGAGCAGCTCAGAGGATCCATCAAGTATGTTACCATCAATTTCGTGGCTTCAATCTTCTTTGTATCCGCTATCGGGATTTTATACGGACAGGTGGGAACATTGAACATGGCCGACCTGGCCGCAAAAATGCGCACCTGGGATGAACCCATGTATATCAACAGTGCCCTGATGCTTTTCTTTATCGCCTTCAGCGTGAAGTCGGCACTGGTGCCTTTTTTCTTTTGGCTGCCCGCTTCATACCATACACCACCCATGGCCATTACAGCGCTTTTTGCCGGCACTCTCACCAAAGTGGGGGTGTATACCATGTTCAGGTTCTATAGCCTCTTTGTGGTGTTCGACCAGCAGTTCTGGACCATCTTTATTCTTACCCTGGCAGGCCTTACCATGTTCATTGGTGTATTGATGGCAGCATCACAGTTCGACATCAGAAAGATTCTTTCTTTCCATATCATCAGCCAGGTGGGATACATGATCATGGGGTTGGGGATTTTTACCGTTACAGGAATCGCGGGAGCCATTTTTTTTACCGTGCATAACATGTTGTCCAAAACCAATACCTTCCTGGCGGGAGGACTGGTGTACCAGCAGTCGGGTAGTTATGACCTTAAATACCTGGGCGGGCTTTACAAGTCCAAACCCTTCCTGGCGCTGTTGTTCTTTATCCCGGCCATGTCGCTTGCAGGTATCCCTCCATTACCGGGATTTTTTGGGAAGTTCTTCCTCATCAAGGGGGGGTTTGAAGCACAACAGTATTTCATAACTGCAGTTGCCATTCTTACCGGGTTGTTTACCCTTTTCTCCATGGTGAAAATCTGGAACGAAGCCTACTGGAAAAAGGAACCTGAAGAGGTGAAGGTAAAGGGCAAAGTGCATCCATCGGCGTTGATTGCCACCTCGTTGCTGGCAGCAGCAGTAATCCTCATGGGGATATTTGCCGGGCCGGTAATCGATATTTGCATGCAGGCAGGTGAGCAGATTGTAAATCCCGAAATGTATATCAACGCCGTATTGAAAAGGTAATGGCGACAAGGGGTGAACCATAAAATATTAAATCGTAAAATATGAAAAAGGTTTTTAGTTTTTTGTTGAGGGTGTTCAGGTTTGTACTCTTTATATTTTATTACCTGAAGGAACTTGTGCTCTCCAGCCTATACGTGGCCTGGGATATCATCACACCCACAGACCTTATGAAGCCCGGCATCGTGGAAGTGCCAGTAGATTTGAAATCAGAGACAGCCATCATTGCTTTTGCCAATCTGATTTCCATGACGCCCGGCAGCCTCACCATGGATATGAGCCCCGACAAAAAAAAGATTTATATCCATGCGATGTACCTTCACGATAAGCAGGAGTTTATCGACAAAATGAAGAACGAACTGGAACACAAAATCCGGCAGATATTTGATTGATTTCCGGGGTTTCACCTTTTTCATTGCCAAACAACAATAAGAATAGTACAGAAAAAATACATTACCATGGAATTTGCAACATCACCCGTTTTGACGTATGCCATTTATTTCAGCTTTTTTGCCCTTACCATCAGTTTGTTTATGGGGTTGTACAGACTGCTTACGGGACCTACCCTTCCTGACAGGATCGTGGTGATGGACCTTGTAGCTTCGCTGTCCATAGGTTTGATCATTGTTTACATCATGGCTACCGGGCAGACAGTATTTTTAAACGTAGCAGTGGCCATTGCACTGCTGGTATTTATGGGCAATATTGCCTTTGCCAAATATTTAATCAGGAGGATTGAAAAATGATTATTGAATGGATTGCAGCTTTTTTTCTCGTTTCGGGTTCCTTGTTTATGCTCGTTGCAGCCATTGGGGTAGTTAAGCTTTCGGATGTTTACATGCGCATGCATGCCATCACCAAAGCGGCTTCCCTGGGGGCCATCCTGATGTTGACATCGGTTTCGTTGATTTATACCCAGTGGATTGTATGGATCGAAGCCCTCATGGTAGTGGGGTTTATAATCATTACTGCGCCCATTGCATCGCATATGATTGCCAGGGCAGCCCACAAAACCAATATGCCTAAGGGGCCCGGATACATTATGGATGAACTGGAAGGAGTAGATAATGATTTTCCTGCAGAGGAAGCAGAACAATAAAAGTATAGTAAATTATCAGCGCGTTATTATTGCTGACTTTGCTCTGGATATTTTGTGAGTTTACTCAATAACAATCCATCAGGCCAGTTTCACCCAACTCACGGCACGGTCAAATTCCAGCCCAAGCTTCTTCAGCAGGTTGATGGATTGTTTGTTCTGTGGCTCTACGTTTACAAATACGGGCTTTTGGTTTTCCAGTTTTCCCCTGATAAGGGTGCGGAAAATGGCCTCACCGATACCTTTGCCCCGGTATTCAGACATCACGTTCAAAAATCCCAGTGAGCCGTCATCATGGGTAAGACCCCATCCCACCAGCTTGTCATCCAGCCATATCCCTGCAGAAATATCCCTTGCAATCCGCTCAGAAATGTACAATTCTGAGGTGAAGTCTTTGTAGGCTGAGTTTTGGTAGATGTATCCCACATGTGAAGAATCCAGCGGACCGGAAGCTTTGTCTGTAGGCTCTACTTCTATCTCTTCGGGCAGGTAATACCGGTTGGTAAGCAGCTTCCATTCTATCCGGTGATTGCGGGTGAGCTGCGGAATCATCCACTCCTCCACATTGGCAAAATAGAGCGATTCGAACCCGAACTTTTCCAGCAGCGAATCCAGATCATTGGGTTCTGGAACCGACAGATAGGCCCACGAATAATCGCTGGTGCCGATGAGTATCAGTGACTTGTTGTATACCACGTGCTTATCTAAGGGGTAGTTTTCGAAAAACCCCAACACGGGCATATTGGATATGGGATTGGATTGCAAATGGTTCAGCAAATCTGCTTGCATAATAACGCTGTTTTTAGTTATTAAAAGTAAATACTTTACCTTATAATAACAACAGCCGGTACGGAAAAATTATAAACTTTTGTCAATAACCTTCACAATTGTATGGCATGCTTCAAGGATTTGTGCTTCGGTAATGATCAGGGGAGGGGCAATGCGCAGACAATGAGGGGCAAACAAAAACCAGTCGGTGACAATGCCCTGTTCGATGAGCTGGTCAATTACCTTTTTGTTTTCGTCAAAGCTTTCAAATTCTACGGCCAGCATGAGTCCTTTGCCACGGATGGATTTGATTTTGGGATGTTTCAAATGCTCCCGTATCACTTTTTCGAGGTGGGCGGCATTTTGCCACAGCTGCTGTGTGATGATGATTTCCAGGTTGGCTTTGGCAGCAGCAGCACATACTGCATTGCCCCCAAAGGTGGAAATATGGCCCAGCACCGGGTTATGGGTAAGGGACTGCATGATTTTGCGCGATGCCACAAAGGCGCCGATGGGCAATCCGCCACCCAGCCCCTTGGCCAGGGTGAGGATATCGGGTGTAACCCCGTAATGCTCAAAAGCCCATAGTTTTCCCGTACGTCCGCAACCTGCCTGAATCTCGTCCATGATAAGCAGGGCACCTTTTTCTTTGCAGATTTGCTGCAATTCAACCAGGAAGTGCGGGCAGGGAGCCACCGCTCCTGCTTCGCCCTGGATGGTTTCCACCAGCACGCAGGCTGTCTGCCTGCTTATCTGGCTGAGCTGCTTACGGTTGTTGTATTCCAGGAATCTTACCCCCGGCAGCAATGGACGGAAAGCATTTTTCATCTGCTCATCGCCCATTACGCTCAGTGAGCCCTGGGTGCTTCCATGGTAGGCATTGTTGAAGGCAACGATTTCGCTTCTTCCCGTATATCGTTTGGCCAGCTTCATGGCCCCTTCGATGGCCTCGCTGCCTGAATTGACAAAATATACATTGTCGAGATGCTCCGGCAGGTAGCTGGTAATCAGATGTGCCAGCTCCACCTGCGGACTTTGTACAAACTCACCATACACCATCAGGTGCATGTAGGTTTCGGCTTGTTTTTGCACCGCTTTAACCACCTGAGGATGACAATGCCCCACATTGCTCACCGAAATCCCCGATATCAAATCCAGGTAGCGTTTCCCGTCCGGGCCATACATATACACCCCTTCGGCACGTTCTATCTCGATGGCAAGCGGCGCCTCCGATGTCTGCCCCATAAAATTGAAAAAAAGCTGGCGGTTATTCATGGTT